>CAJGDC010000011.1 GCA_904502005.1 uncultured Alistipes sp. | reverse complement strand
CCACTTTCTCGACAGCCTTAATTCCGCAGTCAAGGGCGATAATGAGCTTAACACCCTTCTTTGCAGCAATGTCGATACCCTTACGCGAGATACCGTAGCCTTCGGTATAACGGTCTGGGATGTAGAACATCAGGTTTGTATGCCCGATTTGTCGCAGGAATTTATAGACCAGAGCTACTGCCGTCGTTCCGTCCACGTCATAGTCTCCATAGACCATAATGCGCTCGTTACGCTCAACAGCCTGCTCTACGCGAGCCACCGCCCTATCCATATCCTTCATCAAGAATGGGTTGTGCAGGTCCGCTAGCTGTGGGTCAAAAAATTTCTCTGCCTTCTCTACTGTGTCTATGCCTCGTTGTACTAAAAGGTTGGCAAGGACTGGCGCAATACCAATATGCGATGCAATCGCTGCAACCGCCGTTGGATCACCCTGTGCCTTGACCTCCCATCTTTTGTCTATAGGCATAATTGTACTGTTTTATATATTTTTTTGTATTATTTTTCATCTAATAGTGCTTTTGTGAGGTTAGCCACAAGCAGAGCTTTGACCTCCTCAATATCAACAGTCGCTCCAACCTCTTTGCTGATTGAAGTGACACCCTTGTCGGTAAAACCGCAAGGATTTATCATAGTAAACCACTTAAGGTCTGTAGCCACATTAAGCGCCAGGCCGTGCATGGTGACAAAGTGCGAGGCGCGAACACCTATGGCGCAAATCTTTCGCCAGTTTTTAGCTTCGCCATCTATGCGGTCGCAAATCCATACGCCCGTAGCGCCCTCAAGACGCTCGCCTGTAATGCCATAGTGGGCGATGGTTGCAATAACCGCCTCCTCTAAACAATTTATGTATTGACGAAGACCGATGCCAAGACGGCTCAAATCAAGGATAGGGTAGCAGACAATCTGTCCCGGACCATGGAAGGTTATATCGCCGCCACGGTCAATATGGAAAAACTCCGCACCAAGACTCTTTAGATATGCCTCAGGAATGAGCATATTGCTCTGCTTGCCGCTCTTACCAAGGGTATAGACAGGGGTGTGCTCAACAGTAAGGATAGTACCACAATCCTCCCCCTCAGAGCCACTTCGCTTAATCTCTAAGCGGCTCTCAAAGAGCGATTGCTGCAACTCCCAGCACTCTTTGTAGGGCATTGTGCCCAAATCCTTGTACCCGACTTTCATATACTCTAAAGGCGTTCGCCATTATAAAATACAGTGTTAAGACACATCCCTAAGGAGTGTCACAACATTGAGAGCAATCGGATAGGAGAGTTAGCGAATGATTGTAGAGGCGGCCTCATCGGCAAGGTACGACGAGCGTACAAGTGGCGCAGAGGCACAGAAATCAAAGCCAATCTGAAGAGCTTTAGCCTTGTATGCCTCAAACTGCTGCGGGGTGATGTACTCTGCAACTGGATAGTGCTCCGCAGTAGGCTGAAGATACTGACCAATTGTAAGGATTCTCACGCCGGCAGCCCTAAGGTCCTGCATTGTTGAGAATACCTCCTCTTCAGTCTCTCCAAGTCCGACCATTAGACCGCTCTTGACCACCGCACCCTTTGAGCTTAGGTAGCTCAAAGTGGCTAAGGACTTGCTGTAAGTCGCCCTAGAACGCAATGTCGGTGTAAGACGGCTGACGGTCTCAATGTTGTGCCCGATAATATCAGGCTTGGATGCAAGTATAGTATCAAGACGAGACTCTACAGCATCCATATCGGAAATAAGGAGCTCAATAGTTGCTTGTGGACTACTCTGCCTGATTGCCTCAACAGTTGCTGCCCAATGTGCAGCTCCCTGGTCAGGTAGATCGTCGCGTGTAACAGACGTTACAACAACGTGCCGAAGGTTCATTAGCTTTACACTATGTGCCACCTTTTGTGGCTCGCACTCATCCGGCGGTAGCGGACGGCCTGTTTGAGTGGCGCAAAAGCGACAGTTACGGGTACAAATATCCCCCAAAATCATAAATGTCGCAGTGCGTCGGCTCCAACACTCTGCCTTGTTCGGACAACGTCCGCTGCTGCAAATTGTATGCAGACCATGCTCGGATACTATACGGTCAACCTCCGCAAAAGCCTCGCTTTTGTGGAGTCGTATCTTAAGCCATGAAGGTTTACGCATAGCGCAACCGCTGTCATACAACTTCGGCATCTTAAGTTCATTATTTTCCCAATTGCCACAAAGATATGAAAAAAACTATAGAAAACGAAAAAAGTTGCAACTTTTTCACTAAAATTCTCTGTATTTTCTCTCTACACACTCTACAAAGGTGGTATTAGTAATACCGGTAATGCTCTTAATGGTCTGAGAAATGCCATGTTTCTCAATAAGAACGGCAAGCTGTTGGCTCTCAAAATCATTGTCAGAGCGGTAGTGTAATGCGGCTGCAACAGCGGTGGCAAGGGCGTCGGTCGGCAGGGTGTATTTGAGTGCCATTAAAGCGGGATAGGCGAAGTAGAGTTTCGGAGATAGTTTGCGCATTGGGTCACGCGCAACACGAGAGACAGTGTCTGCAAGCAGAGGATTTTCAAAGCGATGAAGAACACTCTGAGCGTAGTGCTGTTGGAGGTTGTTGTCAATACCAAATTTGGCACAAAGAGCGGCGCTGCTCTGCTCCATAATTTGCTCAACAAGCTGTCGTATCTCTGGGTCAGTAATTGCCTGGTGGATAAATTTATACCCCTTCTGCGCGCCAAGGTAAGCAGTGGCACAATGGGCGGTGTTGAGTGTGTATAGTTTTCGCTCTACCAGAGCCTCCAGGTTTTCAGTGAAGTGCACTCCAACAATATTGGGTAGAGCACCAACAATCTGACCACTATCAATATTCCACTCGCAGTACCTCTCAACTCCGACATCCAGCGGATTGTCAAAGGTGGCAATGGGCACTATGCGGTCCACTGAGCAGTCGGCAAAACCAACTGTTCTACTGCACCAATTAGCACTCAGTGTATCAAGATGTTGAAAGACAAAATTTTTAAGTTGCGTAGTGGCACGAACACCATTCTCGCAGCAGATGATATTGAGTGGTAAATCACACCCTCTTAAGCGACGTTTGCAGAGGGCTGTGGCAATAATTGGAGCCAATTTTTCAAGCACGCCCATGCTTACGGCTGTTGTAACAACATCAGCTTGAGCAAAGTGTTCATAAAAGAGTGGTGAATCAATCTCAACGGCGCTGAAATTTGTGATTTGCTCCTCATATCCATCTCGCTCCATGATATGAAGGGTGTACTGCTTTTGGCTATTCAAGGCATTTATCAGCTCGGTATTAACATCCGCAAAGGTTGTTTCAAAGCCCGACTTTATAAGCTGTGCGCCTATAAATCCTCTGCCAATCTTGCCAGCTCCAATATGCAGCGCCTTCATAGCCTACTCGCGGAAGATGTTGAATCGCTTTAGGCGTGGATTGCGACGGCTGAGAAGTAGCGATTCGAGTAGAAGCAGAACAGCCGCCACGGCAAGAATCCACTGGAACTGCTCGTTATACTCCTCAAAGCTGAGTGTTGTAAGCTCTCCCTGCTCAATTTTCTCAATTTCATTAACAATCTCATCCAAACCAAAGGCGGCATTTGTGGCGCGAATATATCCACCACCAGTAGCAGCGGTGATTTGCTGAAGAAGCTCCTCGTTAAGTCGGCTGACAACCATCTCATCCTTTTCATCTTTTAACCACTCGCCGTTTACCTTTACAGGGGCGCCATCAGGGGTACCGATACCCACGGCGTAGATGCGAATGCCCTGCTCGGCTGCGCGTTGTGCCGCATCAAGGGCTGTGTTGTCGTGTGTCTCTCCATCGGTTATAAGGATAATAACACGACCGGCGTCGCGATTGTTTGAGAAGGATAGCGACGCAAGTGTTAGCGCCTGACCAATCTCGGTTCCTTGTACCTGCACAAGCTCTGGCGAGAGTCGCTTGGTAAAGCTACGCGCCATGCGGTAGTCAGATGTAATTGGAAGCTGAACCTTAGACTCGCCGGCAAAGACAACCATACCTACACGGTCCTGATTCATTGATGCGAAGAGTTTATCTATAGCATACCTTGTGCGGTCCAGACGGTTAGGGGCAAAATCCTCGGCGAGCATCGAATTTGAGACATCGACAACCAGCATCATCTCTATGCCCGTACTCTTTTGTTCGCGAAGTTTAGAGCCAAATTGTGGTCGTGCTGCGGCGAAGATTACAGCTGTAACAGCGAGCAGAAAGAGTGCGCTCTTGCTCTTTATTCGCCACGTTGATACCTCTGGCATTAGGCTCTTTATAAGCTCAAGATTACCAAACTTTGCAAGGTTACGCTTGCGAAGAAGGGCAACAAGCGTCAGTGCAGCTATCATCACCGGGATGATAAGCAGTAGGTATAGTATATGTGGATTTGCAAACTGAAACATTATGGTATGCGTTTAAGAACAATTCTCTCAATTATAAACTCAAGCAACAGAGCTGCCAAAGCCCATAGTACAAAGATAAGATACTGCTCGTGCAGAAGGGTTCTGTTCTCAATCTCTACAGTACTCTTCTCGAGGGTGTTAATCTTCTCGTAGACCGCCATAAGGGTCTGCTTATTGGTGGCACGGAAATACTCGCCACCCGTGAGTGAGGCAATCTCGCGCAGAATCTTCTCGTCAATCTCAACCTTCATCTCCACAACATCCATCTCTCTGCCACGCTCGTCAAAGAGTGGATATGGAGCAGTTCCCTGCTTACCAATGCCGATGGTGTAGACCTTGATACCCAAGTCTTTAGCAATCTGTGCCGCTGTGAGTGGTGAAATCTCACCGCGGTTGTTCACACCGTCAGTGAGAAGGATGACAACCTTACTCTTGGCATCACTCTCGCGCAGACGATTGATAGAGGTTGCAAGTCCGTTACCGATTGCTGTTCCGTCATCAATCACGCCGCTGCGGATGCGGTTAATCATGGTTTGAAGCGAACTCTGGTCTGTAGTAAGTGGTGACTGTGTAAATGACTCACCTGCAAAGACTACAAGGCCTATTCTGTCGCCCGTGCGGTCGCTAATAAAATCTGCGGCCACATCCTTGGCAACACTGAGTCGGTCGGGCGTAAAGTCCTTGGCAAGCATAGATGTTGAGACATCGACTGCAAGCACAATATCTATACCCTCGGTAGTGGTGTTGGTGTAGTGCTCGGCGCTCTGCGGGCGTGCTATAGCCACCACAATAAGAGTCAGAGCGGTGCAACGTAACGCAAAAGGGATGTGACGCAAATAGTATCGCCAGCTCTTTGGCGCACGCCTAAGACTCTGGGTTGTTGAGACTATAATTGCTGCTCCACCCTGCCTATTGCGGTAGATATAGTAGGCAATAAGTGGCACAAGAAGTAGTAAAAACCACAATATTTTAGGTTGTGCAAACTCCATAATTTAGCTATTAGCTATTGGCTATTTGCCATTAGCTCTCTAATGTTTATTTATCCAATAATTCGACTACCAATTCTTACCACCGCGGATAATAACACCCTGCTTCTCTTTTAGCTTCTCTTGGGTCTTATCCTCCTGAGCTTGTATAGCCTCAAGCATAGCCTGCTGCTCCTGCTCAGAGATTTGCTGCTCCTGAGGTTGCTGATTTTGTTTGTCTTGTTTATCCTGCTGGTCTTGTTTATCTTGTTGATTATCTTGATTTTGCTCCTGCTCCTGATTCTCTTGATTCTGATTGTCCTGATTTTGGTCTTGCTGCTGTTGCTGTTGTTGATTCTGCTGCTGCTTGAGCATCTCCTTTGTCAGGGCATAGTTATATTTAGCATCTTTATCGTCTGGATTTAGTCGCATAGCATCACGATAGCTAACAAGTGCCTCCTTGAATTTCTGCTGCATAAATAGGCTATTTCCTAAATTATATGCAATATCGGCACGCTCGATTTCAGTGCGAGTGGAGTCTTGAGCAAGCTTGCGAAGTGTCTGCTCTGCCTTCTCAACCATCTTTACATCCAGCTGAGTACTATCGGCAAGGGCCTTGCGAAACTGAACGTTTGCGGTGTTAAACTTGGCCTCAAAACACTTTGGGTCCTTGAGCAGAGCGCGTGAGTAGTTGTCAATACTATTGTCATAATCTCCACGCTCATACTGACGATTACCCTTGCGCACAAGGCGACGCTCTGGCATCTTCTGTGCCATAACCTCTCCCGACACTAGAAGAGCAACAAAAAGGGTTAATATGGTTAAAATTCTCTGTTTCATCACTTTACCTCCTCCTCTTCTAACTCTTCAACCGGTTTGGTCTCCTCAACAAAGTAGTAGATTTTGCTATATGCACTCTCATTCTCCGAAGCCTCAAAAATAGCCTTAGCGAACTTTACAAGGTCGGCATCTCGCAGCACACTTACCAAATCCATTACACTCTTCTGTGGCAAATCAATCTCCTTAATAGCCTCTACAATCTCGTCGGTAGACATCTCCATCGCTCCCACACCAAAACGGCCATCAAGATATGTGCGGACAATCTCAGAGAGGGCAGAGTAGTACTCCTTGTGGCGATTATTCTGCCATAGCTTCTGGTTTTGCAGATTCTCCAAAGCGGTAATTGCAACGATATGCGGCGGCAGTGGTGGCTCGGGCTTAAAGAGGTCGGAAATCTTCTTACCGCGCTTTGCGAGGTAGCGGGCAAGCAGGTAGACTGCCAGAGCAAGTATAGCCAAAATCGCAAGTAAAATGGTCAGATAACCCGATATTTCACCAAACTTGAATGGGAGAGTCTTGACAGGCTTAATGTCGCACAACATCGCCGTAGAGTCAATCTTGAATGTATTAACCACAACAAGTAGCGAATCTTTGACGCCATAGAGAGTATCAACAATATTCTTATCGGCATATAGAACACTCGGACGTCCCATATTATAGACTCCTTCATCAAATGCCGTAAGGGTATATCGCTTGCGAAGTAAAAGGCGACGACCCTTGCGCTCAAGTGTATCTACTGGATGGTCCTCAAGACACTCTACCGTTCCAAATTGAGGCATACCATCCTCTGCAGCAGGTTGCTCGCCCATGCTAAAGGCTGGGAAGAAGAGGCTCTGCACCTGATCCTTCTCAACATCAATAGTAAGGGTAAAGCGGTCGCCGATAAGTATGCTATCTGGCTCAATATATGCCTTGACTGTTGGTGTAACGCTCTGTGCCATAATGTTAAATGAGGCACATGCGAAGAGCAGAGTCAAGATATGTTTAACTCGTGTAATCATCTCTTTTTGAAGAGTTTTATCAGTTCGGCAACATAGTCAGCATCTGTTGTAAGGTCGGCTGTATCTATGCGGTTATGTTTAAGCAGGGTGTTTGTCGCCTGCTCACGCTGGTTATATTGCTCAGCAAAGAAGTTGCGCACGGCGGCTGAAGAGCTATCAATCCACATCTTCTCTCCGCTCTCGGCATCGCGCATCTCGATTATGCCCACATCGGGCAGAACCTTGTCGCGAGGGTCTGTAACTCGTATAGCGACAACATCGTGGCGTGAGGTGGCAATCTTCAGCGCATCCTCAAAAGGCTCCATGTCGCGCTTTGGAATTATAAAATCGGAGAGCACAAAGGCGGTACAGTGCTTTTTATTGACATTGGTCATGTAGCGCACCGCCTCCGAGAGGGCTGTGCCGTCAGAGGTTGGTGTAAACTCAATAAGCGAGCGGATAATCATCAGAATATGGCTTCTGCCCTTCTTTGGCGGGATAAACTTCTCAACCTTGTCAGAGAAGAATATACAACCCACCTTATCGCCCGTCTGAGCTGCTGAAAAGGCGAGCACTGCGGCAACCTCAGTAATCATATTACGCTTGGTCTGCTCCGTAGTGCCGAACTTACCTGAGCCACTGACATCGACAACAAGCATCATCGTAAGCTCACGCTCCTCCTCATAAATCTTGATGTGTGGAGAGGCTGAGCGAGCTGTTACATTCCAATCGATATCTCTGACATCGTCGCCAATACGATACTCGCGCACCTCGGCAAAGGACATACCGCGTCCCTTGAATGCCGTATGATACTTTCCTGCGAATATCTCATTCGACAAGCCTCGGGTCTTAATCTCTATCTTTCGGACCCTCTTCAGAATATCGCTTTCGCTCTGATTCATTATGGTACGATAACGTTGTTGAGAATCTCTGTAATAATCTCCTCGGTGGTAATATTCTCCGCCTCAGCCTCATAAGTAAGGCCGATACGGTGGCGAAGCACGTCGTGGCATACGGCACGCACATCCTCCGGAATAACATATCCACGGCGGCGGATAAAGGCGTAAGCGCGCGCTGCCTTAGCAAGCGAGATGCTCGCACGTGGAGAGCCTCCATAGGCGATAAGAGACTGCAACTTCTGTAGATTATACTCTGCAGGCTCACGAGTAGCGAAGATAATATCGACGATATACTTCTCAATCTTCTCGTCCATATAGACATCCTCCACAACCTTACGTGCGCGGACAATATCCTGTGGAGTGATAATCTTGTTTGGGGTTGGCATACCAGCGCCAGAGAGGTTCATGCGAACAATATCTCTCTCCTCCGACTTCTTAGGGTATGAAATCTTGACTTTGAGCATAAATCGGTCTACCTGCGCCTCTGGCAGTGGATAGGTTCCCTCCTGCTCAAGTGGGTTCTGAGTTGCAAGCACAAGGAATGGCTCTGGTAGGCGGTAGGTACTCTCGCCGATAGTCACCTGACGCTCCTGCATAGCCTCAAGGAGAGCTGACTGCACCTTTGCCGGTGAACGGTTAATCTCATCGGCAAGCACAAAGTTAGCAAATACAGGACCCTTGCGGACTGTAAACTCCTCGCTCTTCTGCGAGTAGATTAGCGTACCCACAACATCGGCAGGGAGAAGGTCCGGAGTGAACTGTATACGCGAAAAATCGGCATCTACAGCCTTAGCGAGGGTGGTAATAGCAAGCGTCTTAGCAAGACCTGGCACACCCTCAAGAAGAATGTGGCCATTAGAGAGCAGACCGATAAGAAGTGTATCTATCAGGTGGCTCTGACCAACAATAACCTTACCCATCTCCTGACGGAGGGTATCTACAAAGAGCGACTCTCGCTCAATACGCTCATTAAGTTCTTTGATGTTTATTACTTCGCTCATAATTTGATAATTTCCTATATAAACGAGATTACTATCTTTTTATTGTTCATTTTTGGTTAGCTCTGCAAAGCAGTGGCGACAAATTGGCTCATAGGTATCCTTCTCACCAAGCATCACAAGGGCGCTGTCTGCGGTAAGGCGGTGCGAATGGTGTGCCAAGTTACCACAGCGAACGCATATAGCATGCACCTTTGTTACATACTCGGCAGTAGCCATAAGGTCTGGCATTGGACCAAAAGGCTTGCCCAGATAGTCCATATCAAGTCCTGCCACGATTACACGAATACCGCTATCGGCAAGTGTGCGGCAGACATCAATAATTCCACGGTCAAAAAATTGAGCCTCGTCAATACCTACAACATCTACATCGGAAGCCAGAAGCAGAATATTCTGCGATGACTCTACCGGAGTAGAGCGGATAGTTGTAGAGTTGTGAGAGACAACCTCGTCCTCTGAATAGCGCACATCGATGCAAGGCTTGAAAATCTCAACCTTAAGATGTGCAAACTCTGCGCGACGAAGACGGCGAATAAGCTCTTCGGTCTTTCCCGAGAACATCGAGCCGCAGATAACCTCAATCCAACCCTTTTGGCTGGCATTTTCTAAAAACATAGTCTATATCTTTTTTATTATTTGTCAATTACTTAAACCACTCTGTGTATGGCTTTTGTGCCAAGTATGAGTTGCGGTAGTGGAAGTCCGCAGTAACCTCTGTCCAAACCCACTCTGGTAGGGGTGGATTTTCAGTTGTGTTTGTTAACTCCACCTCGGCAACCACAAGTCCTTCATTTTTGCCCGTAAATTGGTCTACCTCCCAGGTGTAGCCCTCAAAATTGACAAGGTGGCGAATCTTCTCCACAGTGCCACTACAACGAGAGAGTAGCCTCTCGGCACAACGAATAGGAATCTCGCGCTCAAATTCAAAGCGACTCAACCCTCGGTCCTTGCTCTTGCCCTTGAAGGTGATAAAACCCTTGTCGCCATAGATTCTCACCCTTGCTGTCACTCTTCGGGCGCAAAGATAACCCTGAGCTATGCGACTACTGCTATAGGCTTGGGCAATAAAGGTGTCGTCGTTTACCAAATATTTACGCTCAATCTCCTTCATCGTGAGGCTGTGTCATTAGCGTCTGAAGCTATTACACCCTGGCAGTCGAGCGCCCACTTACCCTGCACGCGCAGCACCTGCTCGATAATATCGCGTACAGCACCTGCGCCACCATTATACTCAGAGATGTAGCGTGACACCTCAAGCACCTCGGTACAAGCGTCAGCAGGGGCTACAGGAATACCAACATGGCGCATACACTCAAGGTCGGGAATATCATCGCCCATATAGATTGCGTTTTTGAGGTTTACACCAGTCTTGGCAGCAAAGTCCTCAAGGGCTGCAATCTTGTCCATACAGCCTAAGTAGCGATGCTCAATACCCAATCGGCACAAGCGAGACTCAAGATTATTGCCAAAACCTCCAGAGATAATGCATACATTGTATCCGTGCTTTACTGCATAGGCAAGTGCATAACCATCTTTAGCATAGTAGCAACGGATAAAATCTCCCTCAATAGGGATAATCTTACCGTCGGTCATCACTCCGTCTACATCAAAGATAAATGCCTCAACATCGGCAATTACCTCTTTGAAGTTTCTCTTATTCTCCATATATTTTCACTTATTATATCGTACATTTTTCGTAGTGTCTCATTGTCGCCAATCAGCTTGCGATGGCGCTCAAGAGTCTGAATGTCACCCCTAACAGCAGGACCTGTCTGCACCTTTGATGGGTTGCGACTATCAATAGCTTTGGCAGCCGTCTCGGCAATAATAGGTGCGATAACATCAAAATCAAGAGCTGCATCAGTAAGCACCTCAGTAGCTGTGGCATACATGTTATTGACAAAGTTTGATGTAAGCACACCGGTAAGGTGTATCTTCTCGCGCAACGCCGCATCGGCTGCTCTAACATTCTGGCTTAGGCACTTTGCAAAGGCAGTAGCCTTGTCGTAGGTCTGACTGTCTGCCGCCTCAATAAAGAGAAAAATCTTGCTAAAATCGACAACGCGACCCGCAGAGAAGGTCTGAAATGGATAGATTATCGCCCTATTTACCCCCTGAGGTAACATCTCAAGTGTACCACAGCCCGCAGTATGCGCCACAATGGCCCCACTGCTAAATGGTAGTGATGCCGCCACCTCGGCAATAGCCCTATCGCTGACACACAAGAGATAGAGGTCCGCCGCCTTAAGTTCGCTAGGCTCTGAGCAGAACTCACAACCTGCAAGGGATGCAACAAACTCTCCTCGCTCACGGTTACGAGCAAAGAGCTGAACAACCTCAATAGAGGCTGCCTTAAGAGCCCTGGCAAATGCCTCGGCAACATTACCGCTGCCGACAATAGTAACTTTATCCACTTTCATAGCACAAAGGTAACAAATAATGTGGAAATGCGGAGCATTAAAGTGAAAAATCACCTCTGTGTGGTTGACAATATCAGATTTACCCTGGCTTAAATATTAAAAAAATGGGTTTATGTTGAGTAAAAGTGGTAGTTCGTTGAATTTATTTTGTACTTACAAAACAACTTACTATATTTGCAATACGAAAAAATTTTGAAACGATACGTCACATCATTTCTATTCATAACCGTTCTTTTCTTGACGTATCTAATTGTAATGTTTTGTTAAAGGAAAGTGTTTTTCCAAGGGGGATTATCTTATCCCCCTTTCTTTTTTGCATAAAATGAGAGTGGGCTGACTAAATTATCTTTAGCCAGCCCACTTGTAGAGTATTGAGTTGCTCAACTATTTCTTGCCTTTGCCAATGAGTGACATCGCCTTTTCGATTTTGATATCCGGACCGATGAGCATAATCAGCACGGCGGAGCTATCGGAGTGGGAGAACATCACCAGATAGTTTAGTTTTCCAGAGCTATCCGATTTACTATGTATTGAGACATTCTTGCCATCGCTGACCATTGACATTATACGTTTAAGCTCGGCGGTGTGTTGTGTAACCTCGGCGGTAAATGTCGGTATAGCACTGCCATCTTCGGTTGAGAGGGCAATCATAGAGTCAATACCAGCAACACCATTTGTCTGTAGAATCTCCTTAGACAACTCTACGCTGGTAAAGCCTGGCTTGTTGAGATACTTCTCAAAGAGCTGTTTTATTGGTATCTCGTGCGCCATGCCGGTCAGTGGCATAAGGAGCATGATAAGTATAATAATTCGTTTCATAGCCTATCTGTTTTTGATGTTTGTTAGAACCACAATCCCATACCTGCAGACATTCTGTTTGCGTTGATACCACTATATGATTTGTACATATTGAGTGGTGAGTAGTTTACATATGCGTACAATCTACGCCAGCCAATGCGTGCTGTAACACCAACCTGCAGTGGATTTAGAGGAATCTCACTCTTGGCTACAACCTTTGGCTTCTTGTATGACAATTTGCCACCCATAAGTATGTCGAGTGAGGCTCCTGCAGAGATGAAGAATCCGTTGCGGATGTTCCAGTCAAAGAGCATCGGAATGTGGATGTAGCTTATGGCGAGCTTAGACTTTTTTACCGAGGCATCGAGCTCTACAATGTTAAAGTCACCATGCTCATACTTTATTGTTACATTATTGGCAAAGGTGTAGTTCTCCGTATTGAATCCGAAGCCCAGCGTAAAGCCGAGGGTGCGCTTTGGATTAAACGGAACATTCATTGTCATAAGGTTGATAGCCAGCTGAACAGCCTTGCGGTGGCTAAAACGCAGCGCCTCCTGAATTGCAGGCTCACAGTTTGAAAAGTCTGTATTGACCACAAAATTGGAGCCTATCTCAAAGAGGGCAAGGTGGTTGTATGATGGCATGAAGCCCCCAAATCCAAACTCAGCCTTGCTGCTCTTCTTAGAGTTCTCTGACTGAGTTGTTTTGCTCTGGTTACTACCAAAGAGGAAGTTCATGCCCGCCAAATTGATAGATAGGTTGCCATTCTCTGTGGTTACGCTGCTCTCGCCACTCTTATCAAGGGCGATGGTCTGCTGTGCTGAGGCAGACATTACAAGTGCTATAAGTGCTAATGTTGCTAAAAATCGCTTCATACTCTATCCTCCATTATCTAATTGAGTTCAAAAATATTAATCTTCTCTATTGTTGCCATTGCCAACTCTATATCCTTTGACATGCTGTCAAATATCTGTTGTGTCTCAGCCATTGCAACCTCTCTATCTTCAACTTGTACGCCGTTGATGTAGCAGATAAACGATGGCTCCGCTTTGGGTTGCTCTGACCAGAAGAAAATTCCAAGCAGTAGTGCTGCCGCTACGGCGGTAGCCGCCGAGAGGCCGCCGAGCATCATCTTCCAACGTGGCGGTGAAACTTTTGCCTTTTTGCTGCTCTTTACCTCTCGTGCGCAGTCAAAGGCTGCAAACATCGCCTTATAGGGTAGCAAATCGGCAGGTATATCCTCTGCTGTGGCAAAATATAGGGCCAATTGCCGCTCCTGCTCCGTTGTGGTTTGAGTCTCAAAATAGAGCTCTAACAACTCTCTTATTCTACTCTGTTCCATAGTTCATCGCTTTTAATATCTGCTCCCTTATACTCTTTCTTGCTCGTGAAAGGTTCATCCTTACACTTGTCTGGTCACACTCTAACACCTCCGCAATCTCCTCAAGTTCGTAACCCTCGATGTCGCGCATCTGAATTGCTAATCTCTGCCGTTCGGGTAGTGTGGAGATAATATGTGTTGTGTATTGGGCTATATCCTTTATAATAATATCCTTAACACCATCCTCAGCCTCTCTGTCCGCTATCTCTACACTCATCCTTCGCATTCGTAGGCGGTCTATGGCAAGGTTGCGCGTCATACGACAGAGATAGGCACGAGGGTAGCTGCTGGCAAGAACAGCATCCCTTGCCCTCCAAGCCTTTTCGTATATGTCCTGCACAATATCCTCCGCCTCTACATCACTACCCGTAATGCTCAACGCTAAACGGTAGAGTGTATCCTTGACCGAGAGTGCAAGAGTTGTATATTGCTCTGTTGTCGTCATCAAAACTGTTTGCTATTTTGTCACTTCTGCTTATATAACGAATATCCCCTGCAAAATGTAACATCATTAGAGAGAAAAGTGGCTGAATACTCTCTATTCAACCACCTTTATGCTACTTATTATCTATAAATCCTGCTACCAATATATAATATAGTTACGCAGGTAGTTGATAACAGAGATTACTGACAGAAGTATAGAGAGGAGAACCATAATAATCAGTCCGAAGATTAGAGAGATCCAAGTCTCAGAGTTGTCTGTCTCCGTTTTGGTAGTGCCGTCGCTGTATGTTGTAACTGTTTTATATGTCTTTGCAGCCGCAACACCCATAAATAGTCCACCGATAATGCCCGACAGAAAACTACTGCCGTTGCCACCACCCTTCTGCTGCTTCTCTGCAATTAGGAAGTTGGTTGAACGACTTGCAAGCAGATAGAGTGCTATGCCTATGCCTATAGCCACAGCAGCCTCGGGGCTACCAGCTATTGCCGAGAGAACAATGCCGACGATTACGGCGGTGATAACCATCGCCTTAGAGCCGTTAAACTGTCGCTTGAGGGCGTGGTTGAGAATCTCATGTGCGTCGTTTATGCGCTCAACTATTCGGCTATTTGTCGGCATTGCCGCCACCGCCTGCTCAAGTATAGCAATAGACTTTTTGACAGCAGAGCGTTTTAGTGGATATGGCACCAAATCACCATCCTCATTCGGCAGCTCGCCCCATAGTGTTAGTATCTGGTCAATATTGCGGTCTAACTCCATCGCCTCTTGCGCGGGCATATCGCCCATACCCTGCTCTTTGCGTAGGTTGCGAAACTCGGCAGCAGTGTAGTCTGTGCGAAATTTTTTGCGAAAGAAGTTGTCGTAGAGCATATGCACTACCATTGCAAGTGCTGCAAGAAGTACCAATATGCTGGTAAATATATCCATCACATCGTCACCGGATGTTGTTGTTTGAGCAAAGGCACTATAAGAGCCAAGTGTTAGAAGGGTTGTGCAGAGGATTTTTCTCATATAAATCTGTTTATAAATTGAAATGTTTTAGTCTATTCAAAAATCAAAGATAGTCAACTTTTTTGAAATATAGATACAAAATTCCTAACTTTATGCCGAAAAAATAGTGTCACGCCAATGATTACTAGTATGACAAGTGTTCTATTTGCGATAATGTTGTTGCTCTGTCCGATGGTTGTTTTGGGGCAGAGAGCAGACTCTATTGTGGTTGAGCATAGTTCAGATACACTGATTGTCCATTACAATACTCGAGGCAATGAAACTTCGCCGTGGCATCAATATAAATACTACACCACATTTCGACCATTCTCTGTGGGTACAAATAAAGATTGGTCACGCGGAGGAGAGGATAAAGTATTGGCAGATACTGTAATAAACGGCTATCGAGTAAATATTTTGGGAGGTTGGCCTTGTGATACATTATCACGACATCATCTATACGCGATAGTTCGTGTTTTGCCTATCGATACAACGCAGGTGGAGAGGTGGTTGGTATCTTCGGTGCTGAAGAGGGAGAATATAGATATAAAGATGAGATGGTCTGAGTACTATTCTCAAGGCAGACAGACCCTACGTCACAATGAGATACTTGACCGCATGAGAGCCAATTTGAATAATTTTAAGGCGAGAAACAACGTATCAGGTGCCTGGTTCTACATAGGCAAAGGAGGTATAGTTCGCTCATATAGAATGTGGCTATCTAAGGGCCTCTATGATGCCAATAAGCCTTCAAACTATGTGAAAGTGATAGAGAGTCTTAATGCCGATACTCCATTTATAGATTGGCAGACAATGAACCCTGAAGATACCCTTTCATCTCTCTATCAACACTATGTTACTCCGGCTTATATAATTGATGGTGACTTTGTTTCGCCATTTTTATCAGAAAAATAACACTAACGAAGTAAAGCGATGAAACACCTTTTGTTTATACTGCTGCTTCTCTGCCCGATGGTTGCATTTGGGCATGATTTTGTAGGCAAGATACCTATTCAGGAGCGCAAGATTAAGATTCGCCAGATTGAGGAGCGAAGCCGTAGAGTGCCACAGACAGCAGCTGTATGGCAACAGTATGCAAAGGCGACCAGTAAAGCCGAGCAGAGAGTGGCTGCGGATAATGCGTTGGCGATGCTCTATGGCGATGTAGCCTTCTATAGTTATGTCAATGATGACGGTAATGAGGTTGCAACGGCGCGATTGGTGGGCTACATAGCCGAGGTGTTAGGCTCAACAACGGCAGAGCTCAAAGAGTTGCAGAGCAAACTGCTGGCGCATATAGAGAGTACTCCTGCTCCGCAAGATGCTGACCGTCAGGCAGGTAATATTTTGTATAACAAGCGAGTACTCTTGGAGCGCAACACTATCCCTTTGTTGCTGAAGGGGCGTAATGTTGAGCATATTCTGCAGCAGAGTCTGACAGAGAATCAGTGGCGAAAGTTCAACAGCGTCAATAGGCTCAACTTTCACAATATGACCTCGGCGCTCTTGGTTTTGGAGAGCTACCACGACAGCATCCATGGCAAAGAGAGCGAGCTTGTTCAGCCCTTCGGTCAGAGCAAAGTGATGACCGCCATAGGGCAGATGATTGCCAGTGGCGAGCTGACTGTGCCTAAGAAGTAACAATTTTTTGGTTTTTATGCTTTGTATGTAAATTTGTTGTATCTTTGCAAGTTGGAAACTAAAATAGACAAAATATATGGCAGTAGAATTAAAGGATTTGACCAAGTCAGAGGAGAACTACTCGCAGTGGTATAACGATTTGGTTGTCAAGGCTGGACTGGCTGAGAACTCGGCTGTTCGTGGTTGTATGGTTATCAAGCCATACGGTTATGCAATTTGGGAGCGCATGCAGCGCGTGCTGGACGATATGTTCAAGCAGACAGGTGTTGAGAATGCCTACTTCCCACTCTTTATCCCTAAGTCTTTCTTCTCTCGTGAGGCAAGCCACGTTGAGGGCTTTGCGAAGGAGTGCGCTGTAGTTACACACTACCGCCTTAAGAATGACCCGGCAGGTAAGGGTGTTGTTGTAGATCCAGAGGCTCGTCTTGAGGAGGAGCTTATTGTGCGTCCAACATCAGAGACTATTATCTGGAACACATACAAGAACTGGATTACATCATACCGCGACCTTCCAATTCTCTGCAACCAGTGGGCAAATGTTGTTCGTTGGGAGATGCGTACTCGACTCTTCCTTCGTACTGCGGAGTTCCTCTGGCAGGAGGGCCACACTGCTCACGAGACCAAAGAGGAGGCTATTGAGGAGGCAACAAAGATGATTTATGTCTACCAGAAGTTTGCTCAGGAGTGGATGTGTCTGCCGGTTGTTGTAGGCCACAAGTCTCCAAACGAGCGTTTTGCCGGTGCTGAGGATACTCTTACTATCGAGGCACTTATGCAGGATGGTAAGGCTCTTCAGAGCGGTACTTCACACTTCCTCGGTCAGAACTTTGCAAAGGCATTTGATGTTAAGTATGCAAACCGCGAGGGTAAGCTGGAGTATGTATGGGCAACCTCTTGGGGTGTATCAACTCGTCTGATGGGTGCGCTTATTATGGCTCACTCTGACAATAACGGTCTTGTTCTTCCTCCAAAGCTCGCGCCTATTCAGGTAGTTATCGTACCTATCTACAAGGGTGATGAGCAGCTTGCTGCAGCTCGTGCAAAGATGAACGAGATTGCTGACGGTCTTGCTGCGCTCGGCATCCGTGTTAAGGTTGACGACCGCGATAATCTCCGCCCAGGCTTCAAGTTTGCTGAGTACGAGCTTAAGGGTGTACCTGTACGCCTTGCACTCGGTCAGCGTGACCTTCAGAATGGCACTATTGAGCTTGCTCGTCGTGATACACTTACAAAGGAGACCGTATCTCAGGAGGGTATCGTAGAGCGTATCGCTGCTCTGCTTGATGAGATTCAGGCAAATATCTATACTAAGGCTCTTAACTTCCGCGACTCTATGATTACCAAGGTTGATACTTGGGAGGAGTTTGTTGAGGTACTTAACAACAAGGGTGGCTTTATCTCAGCACACTGGGATGGTACTCCAGAGACCGAGCAGGCTATTAAGGATGCGACTAAGGCAACTATCCGTTGTATTCCTATGGATGCAGAGCCTGAGGAGGGAAAGTGTATCTTTACCGGCAAGCCTTCACACTGCCGCGTTCTGTTTGCGAAGAGCTACTAAACGAAGGATTACAGCAAAAAATATGGCGGAGAGTATCAAGTACCTCCGCCATATTTTTTTGCCCATTGGGCAGATAACTATCAATTATAGTGTTGCAAGAAAATCGCTAACATTCTTCTCAATGCGTGCAGCTACATCGTCGCACTCTGCCTTAACGAACTTCTCGCCAGTGATGTTCTCGTACAGCTCAATGTAGCGGTCAGTGATAGAGGCAACAATCTCTGGAGTCATCTCAGGCACCTGCTGTCCATCCTGACCCTGGAAACCATTTGCCATAAGCCACTCACGAACAAACTCCTTGCTCAGCTGCTTCTGCTTCTCACCTGCGGCAAGACGCTCTGCATAACCCTCAGCATAGAAGTAACGTGAAGAGTCTGGAGTGTGAATCTCATCCATAAGGTAGATTACACCATTCTTCTTACCAAACTCGTACTTTGTATCTACAAGGATAAGACCCATCTTTGCAGCAATCTCAGTACCGCGAGCGAAGATTGCACGAGTGTAAGCCTCAAGCTGCTCATAATCCTCACGGCTAACGATACCGCGAGCAATAATCTCCTCCTTAGAGATATCCTCATCGTGACCCTCGTCTGCCTTGGTAGTAGGGGTGATGATTGGCTCTGGGAACTTCTGGTTCTCAACCATACCATCCGGCATAGTTACACCACAGATAGTGCGCTTGCCAGCCTTGTACTCACGCCACGCGTGACCAGAGAGGTAGCCACGGATTACCATCTCCACCTTGAATGGCTCGCATTTGTGACCTACAGTAACCATTGGATCTGGAACGGCAATTTTCCAGTTTGGAAGGATGTCTGCTGTAGCATCAAGGAATGATGCAGCAATCTGGTTAAGCACCTGACCCTTGAAAGGGATACCCTTTGGTAGCACCACATCAAAAGCAGAGATACGGTCAGAGACAACCATTACAAGGTAGTCGCCCTCAATGCTATAAACATCGCGCACTTTGCCTACATAGTGGCCCTGCTGACCCTTAAAGTTGAAGTTAGTCTTTACAATAGCTTCCATTATACTTTATATTAGATTGTTTTGTTTCTGCCACAAAGTTATAATAAATTCAGATACCGCCTGCAGCTATGAACAATATTTTTGCACAATCAATAGACAGAATGCCCATTTTTTTCTCATAATCATTGACTTTCAAAAATAAATTCTATAAATTTGTAGTATGAAACACTCTAACTTTCTTGCATTTGACCTCGGTGCAACATCTGGTCGCACCCTGCTGGGAACTCTACGCGATGGCCGTGTGGAGGTTGAGGAACTCACCCGTTTTGGTAATGGTATTATTGCTGTTAATGGCAAGTACTATTGGAATATTCTTGGCCTCTATGAGCATATTGTAGAGGGCCTTACAGAGTGCGCTAAGCGAGGCATACGCCCCGACTCTGTGGGTATTGACACCTGGGGTGTAGATGTGGTGCCAATTGGTAGCGATGGCTCAATACTGGGTAATCCTCGCGCATATCGTGACCCATACACCAACGGTGCTCCAGAGGAGTTTTTTAAGAAAATTCCGCGCGAAGAGGTATATAACAGAACGGGCATTCAGGTGATGAATTTCAACACTCTGTTTCAGATTTATGCAGCCGTTAAGGAGGGTTATGCCCCAGTTTTGCAGGCGGAGAGACTGCTCTTTATCCCCGATGCGCTGAGCTATATGCTTACCGGCAAGCAGATTTGTGAATACACTATCGCCTCAACATCGCAGGCTCTTAATCCTCGTACACTACAGTGGGATGGGGATTTGCTCGCCGCAGCAGGTGTTAAGGAGGATATTCTCCTTGAGCCAACACTCCCAGGTTGCGTAATTGGTAAGCTAAATACCACGCTGGCAACCCAGACAGGCATAGGCGAGGTTGATGTTGTTGCCGTTGCTGGTCACGATACCGCCTCGGCTGTGATGGCAGTGCCTGTGGAGGGTGAGAATTTTGCATATCTATCTTCAGGAACATGGTCGCTAATGGGCATTGAGACCCGCATGCCGATAATTACTGAGGAGTCTATGCGTCAGAACTTCACAAATGAGGGTGGTGTTGAGGGTACAACCCGCTTTTTGAAGAATATATGCGGAATGTGGATTCTTGAGCAGTGTCGCAAGGAGTGGAGTCGACAAGGTAAGGAGTATTCATATCCAGAGATTGTCGCTATGGCTCAGAGCGCCGAGCCTTTCCAGTGCTTTATCAACCCCGATGATGCCGCTTTTGCCAATCCGGAGTCGATGCTGGGGGCTATTGAGTCGTTCTGCTCTCGCACTTGTCAGCAGGCACCAGAGAGTGATAGTCAGATTGTCCGCACAATATTTGAGAGCCTTGCACTGCGTTATCGCCAGGTGCTTGAGATTCTTGAATCTATGGCTCCATTTGCAATTGACACCCTGCATATTATTGGCGGAGGTGCTAAGAATGCACTGCTTAACCAGTATACGGCAAATGCTACGGGCAAACGCGTTGTTGCAGGACCATCGGAGGCTACAGCTATCGGAAACATTATGATGCAGGCGGTTGGCGCAGGGGTTGTTGGCTCCGTAGCCGAGGCTCGCAAGATTATCCGCAACTCTATTGCTACAGAGGAGTTTACACCTCAGAGCAGCGAGGCGTGGAGCGAGGCATATAGCAAGTTTGTAACCTTAAAATAGAGTAACCTTAAAAACCTATAAAACTATGAATGAATTGAGAATTAAGCAGGCGTACGATATTGCTGTTGAGCGATATGCAGAGCTTGGTATAGATGTGGAGCAGGTGCTCGAGCAGCTTCAGAAAGTTGAAATTTCTATGCACTGCTGGCAGGCAGATGATGTGTCTGGCTTTGAGGCTAGTGGTGAGCTTACTGGTGGCATTCAGGCTACGGGAAATTATCCGGGTAAGGCTCGCAATATTGATGAGTTGCGTGCCGATATTCTCAAGGCATCATCTCTTATCCCTGGTCGTCAGCGACTAAACCTGCACGAGATTTATGGCGACTTTGGTGGCGTATTTGTTGACCGTGACCAAGTAGAGCCAAAGCACTTTGAGAGTTGGATTGAGTGGGGTCTTGAGAACGGTATGCGTCTTGACTTCAATACCACCTCTTTCTCACATCCAAAGTCGGGCGATCTATCGCTCGCAAACCCTGACAAGGCTATTCGTGACTTCTGGATTGAGCACTCTAAGCGTTGCCGTGCTATTGCTGAGTATATGGGTGTTCGTCAGGGCGACCCTTGTATCATGAATCTGTGGGTGCATGATGGTAGTAAGGATATTACCGTAAATCGTATGCTCTACCGTGAGCTGCTTAAGGACTCTCTTGACCAGATTTTCGCTCAGCCGTACGATAATATGAAGGACTGCGTAGAGTCTAAGGTCTTCGGTATCGGCCTTGAGAGCTACACCGTTGGTTCAAATGACTTCTATATCGGCTATGGAGCTACACGCAACAAGATTGTAACCCTTGATACCGGTCACTTCCACCCAACCGAGAGCGTGGCTGATAAACTCTCATCACTGTTGCTCTTTGTGCCAGAGGTTATGCTTCACGTTAGCCGCCCAGTGCGTTGGGACTCTGACCATGTGACTATTATGAATGACGAGACTATGGATTTGTGCAAGGAGATTGTTCGCTGCAACGCCCTTGATAGAGTACATATCGGTCTGGACTACTTTGATGCATCTATCAACCGCATCGGTGCATACGTTATCGGTACTCGCGCAACACAGAAATCTCTGCTCCAGGCACTTCTTGAGCCGCTTGCTCAGTTGCGCCAGTATGAGGCTAACGGTCAGGGCTTTGAGCGCCTGGCTCTACTTGAGGAGAGTAAGAATATGCCTTGGAACGCCGTTTGGGATATGTTCTGTCTGCGAAATGGCGTACCTGTGGGTGACGGATTTATTGCCGACATCCAGCAGTATGAGCGCGACGTAACATCAAAGCGAGGTTAGGGTAATAAACTCATATATAATTTATCCACCAAAGGTTTGAGGTATCAACATCCTTTGGTGGATATTTTCATCAAATAACCCAATAATAGACGGAGCATGCTCTAACCCATAGTTGCATCTTCGCCTAGGGCCTCCTCAATTCTAAGGAGTTGGTTGTATTTTGCCATGCGTTCAGAGCGGGTAAGAGAGCCACTCTTTATCTGACCTGTACCAAGTGCGACGGCAAGTTCGGCGATTGTTGTATCCTCAGTCTCGCCCGAGCGGTGGGAGATAATGGTCTTAAGTGCAGCGTGTTGAGCCATGCGCACCGCCTCGATAGTCTCAGTGAGTGTGCCTATCTGGTTGGGCTTGATAAGCACGGCATTGCAGCTTCTCTCTCTGATAGCTCGGTAGATTCTTTTTGGGCTTGTGGTGCAGAGGTCATCGCCCACAACCTGGCAACGGTTGCCTATCTTTTCAGTCAAGCTCTGCCACCCATGCCAATCATCTTCGGAGAGAGGGTCCTCAATAGAGTCTATTGGGTATTTATCGACAAGGTAGGCGATATAGTCCACCTGTTCGGCTGTGGTGAGCTTTACACCCGCATTGCCCTCAAAAAGTCGGTAGTCGTAACATCCATTGTAATACTCAGTCGCTGCGCAGTCAAGGGCAAAGGTTACATCACTTCCGGGTGTAAAGCCCGCCTTTTCGGTTGCCACAGTCATTGTTTGCAGGATATCTTCCGTAGAGTCAAAGGCAGGGGCAAAGCCACCCTCGTCGCCCACAGCCGTGGAGAGCCCGCGATGTTTAAGTTCATCTTTGAGCACCTGAAATACCGCCACGCCCATCCTCATCGCCTCCTTAAATGAGCGAGCCGCCACAGGGCGAATCATAAACTCTTGAAATGCCACTGGCGAGTCGGAGTGGCGACCTCCATTTATGATATTAAACATAGGTATAGGGAGTATATGTGCATCGACACCACCGATATAGCGGAATAGGGGCATGCGCAGAAGTTTGGCGGCAAGTTTTGCCACCGCAAGCGAAGTGCCAAGCATGGCATTTGCACCCAAATTGGATTTACACTCTGTCCCATCAAGGGCAATCATTGCGCGGTCAATAGCCCTCTGGTCAAAGACTGACATACCCATAAGTTCGGGAGCGATGACGCACTCCACGCTCTTTATTGCCGACAGCACACCCTTACCGCCATAGCGGGTGCTATCTTTGTCGCGTAGCTCAACGGCTTCATGTTTGCCCGTAGATGCTCCACTTGGTACAGCGGCGCGGGCTGTAATTCCAGAGGGTGTCTCTACCTCAACTTCGATTGTAGGATTGGAGCGAGAGTCAAGAATCTCGCGTGCATAGATTTTAGAAATTCTCATAATTGTAAAATTTGTGTGAGCTAAAAATTGCAATTCTTGCACCAAAAAGTTATCTTTGTAAAAAAATGAGGAGATATGGCAGTATTCAAAGTTGAAGGAGGTCGTCGTCTGTCGGGCGAGATTACTCCACAAGGTGCTAAAAATGAGGCATTACAGATTATATGCGCCACTCTGCTTACTGCAGAGGAGGTGGTCGTAGATAATATTCCACAGATACTTGATATTGTGCAGCTTATAGACCTGCTTGCCGCAATGGGTGTGGAGGTTAAGCGCATAAGTGAGGAGTGTTATTCGTTTAAGGCGAGCAACATTGACCTTGACTACATTAAGAGCGAGGACTATCTTCGCCGTTGTTCCCGTCTGCGTGGTTCGGTAATGATTTTAGGCCCTATGCTTGCACGCTTTGGTGTGGGATATATGCCAAAACCAGGTGGTGACAAAATTGGTCGCCGTCGCCTTGATACACACTTCCTCGGCTTCCAAAAGCTGGGTGCAGAGTTTGACTACGACACTGCTGAAAGCCTCTTTGCTGTACGTGCAAAGGAGTTGAAGGGTTGCTATATGTTGCTTGACGAGGCGTCAGTGACGGGAACTGCAAATATTATCATGGCGGCGGTACTTGCGAAGGGCAAGACAACAATCTACAATGCTGCTTGTGAGCCATATATTCAGCAGCTCTGCAAGATGCTCTGCCGTATGGGCGCAAAGATTACGGGCATCGGCTCTAACTTGCTTGAGATTGAGGGTGTGGAGAGCCTTGGTGGAACAACTCACCGCATGTTGCCAGATATGATTGAGGTGGGTTCATTTATCGGCATGGCGGCAATGAATCGCTCCGAGATTACGATTAAGAATGTGTCGTATGATGATTTGGGAATCATTCCTCAGCAGTTTGCGCGTCTGGGTATCGCCCTTGAGCGCCGTGGGGATGACATCTATATTCCACAGCAGGACCACTACTGCGTTGATAGCTTTATTGATGGCTCAATTATGTCGTTCTCTGACGCTCCATGGCCAGGTCTTACCCCTGACCTGCTGTCGGTATTCCTTGTTGTGGCCACCCAGGCGCGAGGCACTACGCTGATTCATCAGAAGATGTTTGAGTCTCGACTCTTCTTTGTCGATAAACTCATTGATATGGGTGCTCAGATTGTACTCTGTGACCCTCACCGCGCTGTTGTTATTGGTCACGACCACAATGTACAGCTACGCGCGGCACGCATGTCGTCACCAGATATTCGCGCAGGAGTTTCGCTGCTTATTGCCGCAATGAGTGCCGATGGTGTAAGTACTATCCAGAATATTGAACAGATAGACCGTGGTTACCGCGACATTGAGGGTAGATTGAATGCTATTGGGGCAAATATTATTCGCGTAGATGAATAGAGCGATATGCTCAAAAAATAGAGGCTGGCTAAATTACTTTAGTCAGCCTCACTCTTAATATGTTGTATTGCTCGCTCAACAGAGCCGTGGAGTAGCAGAAGATTGCGAGCTTGGGTGTACTCCATTCCCAATTCGTCTACAATCATGCGGGTACCACGGTCAAGGAGTTTCTGATTTGTCAGTTGCATATTGACCATGCGGTTGCCCCTTACGCGACCAATGCCTATCATTGCCGTGGTGGTAATCATATTACACACAAGTTTTTGTGCTGTGCCCGACTTCATGCGAGAGCTACCCGTAACAAACTCTGAGCCGACGACGGTCTCAATAGCAATCTCAGCAACTTGAGCTGCAGCAGAGTTGCGGTTTGAGGCTATAGAGGCTGTCAGCAGTCCATTCTCACGAGCCTTACGCAGTACGCCGACAACGTATGGAGTTGTGCCCGATGCGGCAATGCCCACAACGGTATCCAATGGGGTGGGATTGTACTGCTCAAGGTCGCGCCAGCCCTGCTCGGTATCATCCTCTGCGCCCTCAACAGGGGTGCGCAGAGCTTTATCGCCACCAGCAATAATGCCTATAATTACAGTAGGTGGCATGCCGAATGTTGGCGGCACTTCGGAGGCATCAAGCACACCTAAGCGACCACTTGTGCCTGCACCCATATAGAATAGTCGGCCGCCACGTTTTAGTCGCGGAATAAGCTGACTAACAAGCTTTTCAATCTCTGGCAGGCATCTCTCTACAGCGGCTGCAACACGACTATCCTCACGATTTATTGCCCTTAAGCACTCGCTAACGCTCATGCCCTCAAGGTTGTCGTAGTATGATGGCTCCTCGGTAATCTTACGAAATGGTTGTTCTGTCTGTTGCTGTTCACTATGCGCTCTGCCGGCGTAGTACTCAGCCAGTGCGTCAATAGGCGACTTCACGACCTTGATAAGATTAAAGCCTTCGCGCTCAACAACACGGCGAAGTATACTCTCAAAGTGATATGCAATAGAGCCTACGGCGTAGAGGTTTCGTACTCTATATTGACGCAGATTTCTAGTAGCAAAGCTCTCGAAACATCGCTCTACAAGGGTGTAGATATAGCTGTCATCAATGTGCTCGGATAGAAATGTGGCATAGGAGGCGAGGTAACGATTTGCATTCTCTTTGCGGTAGACACTCTCCAAAACATCCGCCTGCTCTATCCCATATTTGGCTCTAAACAGCTCTACGATATGCCCTGGTGCGACACCCTTGAAGATATCTGCCAGCAGAGTCTTTCCTAATACCGAGCCACTACCCTCATCGCCAAGGATATAGCCCAAAGCGGCCACGCCACCAACCCTTTGACCATCTTTATAGTGAGCCGAATTTGAGCCAGTGCCGAGGATTGAAACAACACCTTCGCTATTTCCTACAAGAGCCTTTGCAGCGCACTCCATATCGCTCTGTGCTGTAATCTCAGCGGTATTCACCACTTTGCCAAGCAATTGACACATCAGCTCACTCTTAGCCTCTGTAACCCCAGCGCCATAGAAGTGTAGTGCCGAGAGGCTATACCCCTCAACTTGTGGTGCGACGTCGCGCGCGAGTATCTCTACAATCTGCTCCTCTGTGCGGGCATAGGGGTTGAGTCCTTCGCTCTGAAAGCGGTGATCAATCTCTCCACTTGTACAATCAACTACTGCCCAATCACACTTTGTTGAGCCGCCATCAGCTATAAGTATCATTATCTATTGCGTTTAATGAGTAACATAAGCCCCAGGAATGTTATCAGGGCATTAACAATTAGCAGCTCGTAGCTAAATTTATATCCATTAAACCACGCCTCGGAGTTCTGCTGTAGGATAAAGCATAGCAGAGGTGCTACGACAGCTACAACACCGACGTACTTGCCTCGAACCCTCCACTTTGTAAGGATTCCAAAGGCAAATAGGCCCAAAATTGGTCCGTAAGTATAACTTGCAAGGGTATATACAGCGTCAATAACATTTGAGCTACCGACAACAAAGAGCGCGCAGATAACAGCGAACATTGCCACAGCCATACAGATATGCACTCGCTTACGAACTTGAGTCAGTCTATTCTCATCATATCGCTTTGCTCCGCCAAGCACGTCGATAGTAAAGGATGTTGTCAGAGCGGTAAGGGCCGAGCCGGCTGCTGAATATGTTGAACTTACAAGTCCAAGAATAAATAGCACGCCAACGATTGTCGGCATAGTAGGCGAGGTGGCGACTGTTGGGAACATGTTGTCCGAGCCTACAGGAAGGGTGATATTCATGCGGGCTGCAAAGGTGTAGAGGATAACACCCAATACTAGTAGCACAAAGATTATTGCAGTCTGGAGCAGGGTCGAGACTACAAGATTCTTCTGGGCATCGCGGTAGTTTTTGCACGATAGGCTGCGCTGCATCATATCTTGGTCGAGGCCTGTCATTGCGATAACAGAGAATATACCTGCAAGGAACTGCTTGAAGAAGTATCTCTTATCGTTCACATCGTCAAAGAAGAAGATGCGGCTATCTTCACTGCCCTTGACCGTTGCAACCATCTCTGAGAATGGCATGTCAAGCCTATCCAACACAAACCAGATAGAGAGGGCAATGCTTAGCACAAGGCAGACGGTCTTGAGCGTATCGGTCCAGATGAGTGACTTGACACCACCCTGGAAGGTGTATAGGAGTACTAGCAGCACCGTCACAGCTCCGTTTAACCAGAATGGCAAACCAAATGGTTCAAAGAGCAGTAGTTGTAGCACTACGCAGATAAGGAACAGCCTGACTGAGGCTCCCAAAAGCTTGGAGATAAAGAAGAACCATGCCCCTGTCTTGTATGCTCCCGTGCCAAAACGCTCCTCCAGGTAGCCATAGATAGAGACCAGATTCATGCGGTAAAATAGCGGAATGAGCACAAAGGCGATGACAAAATATCCGGTCATAAAGCCCAGTGCCATCTGGAAGTATGAGAAGCCACTTGCCGCCACCATGCCCGGTACAGAGACAAATGTCACGCCTGACATTGCGGCGCCCACCATTGCCAGCATAACCATCCACCAGCTTGATGAGCGATTACCGACAAAAAAGCCCTCATTGTTGGCCTTGCGACCAGAGAGGTATGCCACGGTAAATAGAACCGCTATATAGCCCAGAATGGTTGCGATAATCACCAATTTACTCATATCTACTATCTTCTAAAAACAAAAATGGTGACCTCGCAGTATCAAGTAAACCTTGACTGCAATAGTCACCAGTTTAGGCATTAAACAAATCTGTTATAGAACAGCCAGCGTTGGAAATGCAGTATGCAAAACCTCCAACACGCTACTGTGCTCAGCACCCTCACGCAACACCATGATAATTGTATTATCACCCGCCACAGTACCTAAAATATCCTGCGACTTGCGGCTGTCTACAATAACACCAATAGCGTTCGCATAACCAGACTTGGTTATAATCACACCCACATTGCCTGAGAACTTGACACCCAAAATAGCATCGCTCAAATTAGATATGCCAAAATCTGAACGAGAGGCTATATGTTCAGCTGAAACATAGATATAACCCTTTTCAGGATGAGGCATCTTAGAGATGTTAATCTCCTTGAAATCGCGCGATAATGTACTCTGTGTAGCATGAACGCCGTGGCGCTCCAAATGCTGAATCAGCTCCTCCTGAGAGCCTATCAACTCTTCTGAAATAATTCGCTTGATAATACTCAAGCGTTCACTCTTTTTTCCCATAATTTTTCCAAAAAATCAACCACTTGTTGCAAATTTAGCCATTTTTTTGTAATTTACAATATAAATTCAATTAAAATCATAAAAAAATTTTCAAAACGGTTATTTTTTCTCAAAAGTTTGCAAATACAAAAATTATTTCTACCTTTGCAACCGCAATTCGGGAGTTTAGCTCAGCTGGTTCAGAGCATCTGCCTTACAAGCAGAGGGTCGGCGGTTCGAATCCGTCAACTCCCACGAGCGAAGCAGATTTGCAGACGAAGCCACTCAATGAGTGGCTTTTGTTGTATATGTACCTGGGAAGCTTGCTTACAAAGGCACATATACAACAAAAGAGAGTACGTAGTACAACTTCGTCTGCAAATCTATTTCCGAGGGGACAGACGGATCGCAGCGCAATAATCGCCAACGGCGATGCGCTGCAATCCTCATTTTTAAGATTTGACGTAGTTGTAATAAGGTGACGACATTACCTCGGTCGTGTATCTCCGCACCGCATTTTGCGACTGCGGCACTCCCTCGGTGATGATGTGATGTGGGGAAAAGTGTGACAACATTACCTCCTCGGTTATTCGCGCACCAAGCTATGCTTGACTGCGCTACCTCGTCGGTGATGACGCGCTGTGGCGAAAACCACATCACATCATTCGAATCCGTGTTTTTTTGAGTAACTTTTACTCTATTCCAAGTTGGTATTTGTAGTTGGCAATCTCTTCGGGGGTGCCGATGGCTTTGCCAGCAACATCGCTCAGTTTTACGCAGCCGTAGATTGGTTGGCGATCGTTGATGCGGCACTGTTTGAGTTTCATGACGATATTCATCGGCTTGACTCCATCAATGTCGCAAGTGAGGTTTGTGCCGATGCCGAAGGTGACCTTTATACGGCCGGCAAAGTACTCTTTAATCTCTGCAGCTGCCTGAAAGTCAAGGCCGTCGGAGAAGACAATTGTCTTGCTCATTGGGTCAATGCCATAGGACTCATATTTGCGGATAATCCTATCGCCAAACTCCATTGCATCACCGCTATCATGGCGCACGCCGTCGTATAGTTTTGCTAACTTCATTGAGAAGTTTCTCAGAAAGGCATCGACAGTATAGGTATCTGTAAGCACGGTGCCCAGGTTACCGTCGTAGACCTCAACCCAGCGCTCCATGACCTCATAGTTTGCCTCCTTAGGGGTATGGACTGCCGCTTGGAACATAAAGCACTCGTGCGCCATGGTACCTATCGGTTTGAGGTTGTATTTCATTGCCAGCGATACGGTTGAGGTACCGGTAAATGTCGGGCAGTGGAGCTTCATATACTCAATCATCACCTGCTCAGACAGGGCATTAAATCGGCGGCGCATGCCGAAATCTGCGAAGTAGAGGTTATGGCGTGCGGCGAGGGCCACCTTCTTCTCCATCTTTGGCGTCATAGCCTGCTCAAGCTCTTTGTGAGTCTGGTGTCCGTCGCCGATGTGGCGATGATAGAGCTCGGAGACGATGGCGAGGATAGGTATCTCGTAGAATGTAACCTTGTACATTGCATCGCTAACCTCGATATGAAGATGTTGCTCGCTGTCGAGCCAGACATCCACCTTTTCAGGCTCAAAGCGGAAGTAACAGAGCCACTCCCAAAAGCACTGAGGAATGTAGTGTATCGTCTTTACAGCCCAAGCGAACTCAGAGGGCTGTAAAGATAGGGTAGCAAGAGCCTCGATCTCCTCTTTTAGCGCAACGACAAACTCCTCGCTATACTTGGTGTTGTTGCGGTCGTGAAAGGTGAATGTTCCCCATGCCTTTGGATAGTGCACCTGGTAGTAGTAGGACATTGAGAACTTGTAAAGGTCGTTCTCAAGTATTGAGCTGATAATCATGGTTGTATAGTTTGTTAGTCGTTGTCGTTGTTTTGTGTAATTTGGCGTTGTAGGTGCCACATCTTATGTCCAAAAAAGAGCTTTGTGCCGACACGTTCAAAGCTTAGCGAGGTGTATAGCCTTGCTGCTTGGTCATTGCCGCACTCTACAATAAGTCCTATACGGCTATGGCGCTCAGTTGCAGCTCTTTGGCATAGTGCCGTTATCAATGCTACACCTACGCCTTTACCACGGAACTCAGGGAATACACCCACGGAGTCGAGGTAGAACTCTCCAGCCTCTGTCTCATCAGAAATAATAGGCTGTCGGCCAACTATCTTTTGTATGACTGCAAAGGTAGCATCTCGAAGCTCAGTGAGTTTACCTCCATCATAGCCTACTATTGCACCTGCAACAGCACCATCCACGTGAGCAATTAATGAGTGGCGCCAGCTATATTGCGTATCATGCTGTTGGGCAATAGCTGTGAGCACTGACAGATAATCCTTACCGCAGTAGCTCTCTAAAGTGCTCTTGTCGCCTATGGCCATAGCGACCACGCGAGCGATAGTCTCTGCATCTTTAGTGGTAGCTTGGCGTATAGTTATCTTGGTGCTCATTAAAATATAGTTACAATTTTTCCTTTTTTCCACACAAATGTACTCAAAATTTTTCAACATCAGAATATGTCACAAGAAATTCAAATATGAGTCAATGCATTTCCCAATAAATTCGTATATTTGCAAAAAATAATGCGATTATGAAGAGATTTTATACCCTAACTATTTTAGCACTACTTTTTTCCGCTTCGTCGGCATTTGCGCAGGTATCTATTAGTGGCGCAACCCCAAAGACTGAGGCTACATTTACTGACAAAGTTAAGACCGAGCAGGTTAAGGTTGATTACTATTCAAGTGATTCACAGCGAAGGGCTGAGCGTGCCGCTATTCGCAAGGAGAGAAATAAGATTGAGGTAAATGCCGGTATTACAGGCTCGCTGACAAACTTTAACAGCAAGTGGCAGAATGTAAACGGAACAACTAACTCTATTACCGGAATTGCAAACTTCCTCTTTACGCACAACTATAAGAAGGGTGTATTTACTATCGACAACAAAGTGACCGGTAAGCTTGGTGTGACTAACAAGGCTAAGGAGTGGACCAAGAGTCAGGATGAGTGGTTTATATCTACTGCTCCGGCATATAAAATCTCCGACCAGTGGAATTTTGGAGCTATTGCCTCGTTGCGTTCACAGTTTGCAAATGGTGTAAACGCTAACAATCAGCGCATTAGCCGTTTCTTTGCTCCGGCATACCTAAACCTATCTCTCGGTTTTACCTATGTATGCCCTAAGCCAAAGTTTCCTATCAAGGTCAATGTGTCGCCAATATCACTCAGTGCGACATACGTTACAAGCCAGTCGGTTAAAAATCAGTTCTTCTTTGATAAGTTCGGCTTAGAGTTTTCACAAGCCGATCAGCTTACTGAGGAGCAGAAGAAGACCCCATATGCCTATGGCTTGACCTTTGCAAATGGTAGCTCACGCTATGAGGGTGGTTCATCTGTTCAGCTCGACTTTGACCGTACATTCGGAAAGATTTTCCGCTATCGTACAACTTTCTACTCTTTCTATGGTTGGATTAACGAGATTAACCAGCAGACTGGCGAGAACAAGAAGCTCAACCTTGAGCATATAGCACCAAATGTGCGTTGGGAGCACACTGTAGACATCAAGGCAACAAAGTACTTCTCTACACAGTTCTACTTCCAGATGTACTACAACAAGGCTCAGTGCAATTCACTCCAGACTCAGATTGTGCTTGGAGTTGGTCTGAGCTATACATTTAAGAATAAGTAATAGCAGAAGATGAAGTTTTTGCAGAAGTACGCCCTGCCAATTCTGGTGGTGATAACCCTATTTTTTATGGGTTGGATTTTTGGCCACAGAAATGGTAGACAGCTCACTGAGGGTCAGATACATATGCTTGTAGGCTCTCAGGTGAACGATAAGCTGGTTAAGGTTGTTAGCTATATTGGCAACGACTATATTGAGCCTATATCTAAGGACTCATTGGCAGAGCTTGCTATACCGGCTATACTCGAGAAGTTAGACCCACACTCGGCATATATTCCTGCTCGTGAGTTTAAGCAGGTTGAGGAGCCTCTGCAGGGTGAGTTTGACGGTATTGGTGTGGTCTTTAATATGGCAACCGATACGGTTATTATCCTCAATGTAATCCCTTCGGGTCCAAGTCAGAAGGCGGGCATTATTGCCGGCGATAGAATTATCAAGGTCAATGATACCCTTATTGCCGGTCAGAAGATGGCGCAGACAGAGGTGATGAAGCGCCTGCGTGGTCCTCGTGGCACAAAGGTAGACCTTACTCTTGAGCGTAAAGGAATCTCTGCCCCTGTGGTGGTTACAGTTACCCGTGACGCCATTCCACTCAATAGTGTTGAGGCGACGATGATGATGACCGACAAGGTGGGATTTATCCGACTCTCGCAATTTGCTCGCACATCATTCCGCGAGGTTAAGAGTGCCGTTGACACCCTTCGCAAGCAGGGTATGCAGGGACTTATTCTCGACCTTAGAGGCAACTCTGGTGGATTCCTTGATCAGGCAATTCTTATCGCTAACGAGTTCCTTGAGCGTGGAAAGTTGATTGTCTACACCGAGGACCGTCATAAGCAGCGCATCCGCCAGTATAGTGACGGCAAGGGTAGCGCAACAGATATTGAGATAGCGGTGCTGATTGATGAGGGTAGTGCCTCTTCAAGTGAGATTCTTGCTGGAGCATTGCAAGATAATGACCGCGGAACAATTATTGGTCGTCGCAGCTTTGGCAAGGGACTTGTGCAGTCGCAGATACCATTTCAGGATGGCTCGGCACTTCGCCTTACGGTTGCCAAGTACTTCACCCCAACGGGTCGCTCTATTCAAAAACCATACACCGCAGGTGATGAGAAGGGCTACCATATGGATATAGTCAATCGTTACAACCACAATGAGTTCTTCTCGGCAGATAGTATCCACTTTGCAGACTCGCTCAAGTTTACAACGCCAAAGGGCAAGGTTGTCTATGGTGGCGGAGGTATTATGCCGGACATCTTTATTCCGCTTGATACTGCAAATATGAGCAAGTACTACTTTGAGGTGTCAGGTCGAAATATTCTATACCGCTATACTATTGAGTATGCCGATAGCCACCGCAAGCAGCTCAGTGGTGCAAAGAGCCTTAAGGATTTGGAGGCTATGTTTGCTGCCGATAAGGGGATGTTTGACCGCTTTGTCAGCTATGCTGCTAAAAATGGCGTTAAGCCAAATTATCGCCAGATTGCTCAGTCGCGTACAATTATGGAGAGCCAACTTAGAGCATATATTGCCCGCAACTCAGAGTTTGATAGTAGTGCATTCTACTACTTCATCTGCCCAATTGATAATACACTACTTACAGCGATAAAAACCCTCGAAAAAAATGATTAAAAAGACACTATCAATACTACTACTCATAGCTACCGTTGCAGCAGTAATCTTTGCCGCACTCAATAGCTTAAAGTCACAATCTCTACTGCTCAAATATATTGAGCAGAGAGAACTACAGCCTCAGCCAGAGCCACAACCTGAGGCCGTTATCCCATGTGATACAATTCCGTGCGATTCATTAAAGACAAACTAATAGTAATTTATACATTGAGAATAAACAAAGTGGCGTATGTAGTGAACATGTAGTTCGCTCATACGTCACTCAATTTATGCCTCTATTGGAATCTGAATTATCGACAACCATTGTTCTGGGTCTTCCTGATTCCACACTCCGTCAATGTAGGTGGTGCGGAGAGGTCCAGCAATCTTGTAACCATGTTCTTCCATATAAGCAAATGCTTCAGAGAATGACTCGTGGAAGCGTTCATAAGGGCCAATGTGTTTCATGCATAGCGCCTTAGGCACAGCAGCAAAACGCATAAACTGTATGATATCGTTGTCTGTGCCCACATCTTCCACCTGCTCGCAATACTCGATGTCAATGTCGGTAGGGCAATACTCTTTGTTGTGCTCAATGGTAAAGCAATAACCTGGCTCTGTGCATTTGCATCCGAGGCGGTGCATTTCGGGGCCAATTTTCTCTACACACAGTTGTCCAAGAGCAGCGTAATCGGAAATCACTTCACGATGGCTTGCCACAATAATCTCAGGCAAGGATTGAATACTAAATTTTTCCATTTTTTTGATCTGTTTTTGAGAATCCACCCATTTAAGCAATTGACTACGGCGCTCCATCAGCAGTTGCAATTGTCGCTCTGTCTCCTCTATCTTTTGAGTCAGCTGGTCAATGCTTGGCATCTGCGCACCATCCTCTAATAGTTCCTTGATCTCTTCGAGAGTGAAACCTTGCCGTTGGAGTCCACGAATGGTGCCCAGCCGTTGCATCTGTTCGACACTATAATAGCGGTAACCTGTCCACTCGTCTACTTCGCAAGGAAATAGCAATCCTTTTTGTTCGTAGTGGCGCAAGGTCTTCACTGTTACTTGCATCATCTTTGAGAACTCTCCGATTTTTAACTTTGTTTTTCTACTCATAATCGTACGATTCATTTGCTAACGAGTGCAAAGTTAATACATGCCCTTGGGTACGAGTCAAGAGAAAAATAAAATATTTTCAGCAAAAATAGATGTGTGTAGAATTGAACAAACCCCAAAAGTCTCTGCAAAAAACTTTTAGGGCCTGTTCAAAATGGGGGTAGCCTCTACTATTTTGCTGTTTATTTGATTAGCAAATCTCTGCAGCGTGGTTAAGGGCGCTGTGGATGTTATCAACCACATTCTCCTTGCCTACCATTGCAATAATGCCGGTGCGCTCAAGAGAGCGGTATACCTTTTCATTAACGCCTGAGAGAATAACCTTGCGGTTGTCGTTAAGGGTAGAGTCGATGAAAATCTCGAGGTTATGCAGACCGGTTGCGTCAATAAACGAAACCTTACGCATGCGGATAATTCGCACAGTGGCATTTGAGCGTGTACGAGCCATCTCCTCAAACTTGTTTGCAATACCGAAGAAGAATGGGCCATCAATCTCGTATACCTCAACAAATGGAGGGATGGTAAGAGTCTCGTCGTTACCCTCGCCGTCGTGGTGAACCTCAAGGACTTTGTTGATAACAGAGATGCTTGTATTCTCCATAATTCGGCGCATAAAGAGCACAACTGCCAGCACAAGACCCACCTCAATAGCGATTGTAAGGTCGAAGATTACAGTGAGTAGCAGCGTTGTGAAGAGTACTGCAATATCTGAGCGAGACTGTCGGCACATTGAGCGGATAGTTCTCCAGCCACTCATGTTATACGACACCATAATCAGCACGCCGGCAAGGCATGGCATAGGAATAGCACCCACAAGACCGCCAAGAAGTAGCAGTACGCAGAGGAGCACAACGGTATGCACAATGCCGGCTATTGGTGTGCGACCACCGTTGTTGATATTAGCCATAGTGCGGGCAATGGCGCCAGTGGCAGGGATACCACCGAAGAATGGAACTACGATATTTGCGATACCCTGACCGATAAGCTCTGTGTTTGAGTTGTGACGGTCGCCGATAACACCGTCAGCAACCATAGCCGAGAGTAGTGACTCAATGGCTCCGAGCATAGCGATTGTAAATGCTACAGGCAGCAGTGACTGCATGGTTGAGAAGAGTGTTTCACCCTCTGGAAGTGTTGGAGTGCTCCAAGATGGAAGACCTGAAGGCAACTCGTACAAATCTCCGATAGTGGCGATAGATGTTACGCCTGCATAGCTGCGGAGAATCCAGCAGACGAATGTCATCAGTACGATAGCGAGCAGTGAGCCCGGAATTTTCTTTGAGAATCGTGGGGTGTAGACGATGATAAGGATGCTCAGAATACCCACAGCAAACGACCACCAGTCGATGTTGCCGATATTGTTGAAGTAGCAAACCCACTTGTCAATAAAGTTTGCCGGCACGCTCTCAATACCCATACCAAAGAGGTCGTTCATCTGTGTAGAGAAGATTGTAATAGCGATACCGCCAGTAAATCCGACAATGATAGGGTAGGGCATAAACTTAATAACACTGCCCAACTTAAAGACACCCATCAGTACCAGCATCACTCCCGCCATAATGGTAGCAATGGCAAGACCGCCAAGACCAAACTCCTGAATAATGCCGTAGATGATGACAATAAATGCGCCAGTAGGACCGCCAATCTGCACCTTTGAACCTCCAAATACAGAGATTAGCAGACCTGCGATAATCGCAGTTACAAGACCCTCTGTAGGACCTACGCCCGAAGCGATACCAAATGCGATAGCCAACGGAATGGCAACAATGCCCACAATAATACCCGCCATAAAGTCCTTTGAAAGACTCTCAAAATTGTAACCCTTGAGTGTAGAGAACAACTTTGGGCGGAAATCAATAGTAAAACGAGAATTCTTCATAATTTTTTTGAGTACCTAACGGGGGGCAAAGTTAGTCAAAGATTTACTTTTTTAATAAAAGAAGGGGTTAAAATTTGCTTGCTGCGTTCTTTTACACTGTTTACGGCTCTTTTTCATCCTGTTTTTCGTCACATAGCCACCACTATGCTCCTCAAAACAGAATAAAAAATAGCCACAAAACAGCGTGTAAAATAATCTCGTAACCAAACATTAACCCCTTCTTAGAAGGGTCTAAAATTTGCTTGCTTCATTCTTTTACACTGTTTACGGCTCTTTTTCATCCTGTTTTTCGTCACATAGCCACCACTATACTCCTCAAAACAGAATAAAAAATAGCCACAAAACAGCGTGTAAAATAATCTTGCAACCAAACCATAACCCCTTCTAAGAAGGGGCTAAAATTTGTATGTTTCGTTCTTTTACACTGTTTACGGCTCTTTTCACCCCTATTTTATGCCGATTCACGGACATTTTTTGGAGGTTAATTGTGCATATTTACTATCTTTGCAAAAAATAAGGCACGATTTTTAGTTCTATCTTCGTTTAACTAAAAAAAGCTATGGCTATGAGAAACTATGTAATTATTATGATTTTGTCGGCTTTGGTGAGCAGCTGTTCAACCTTCAGCTCGGCAATGATAGGAGATGATCTCTACACTTCGCACAATCGTATAGAGATTGCAGCTCGTCAGAAGGCGGAGGCTGAGGCGGCACGAGCAGAGGCCGAGGCGCGACATGCGGCTTGGGAGGCTAAGCTTGCTGAGGCGAGGGCTCTGGCTGCGGAGAATGAGTTTAAGGGTGTTACGACAACAGTGCCTGCAGAGATAAATCCTTACGATGCAGTGTTGGCAGATAACTATCAGAGCGCCTATGCTCGTCGTCTGTATGGTTTTAGCTCGCCATCGTACAAGATGCCGTCAAGTTATTATACCTATCGTTACTCTGATGCATATCACTATGCCTCGGCTTACGACCCTGCATTTTATAACGTTATGGTATCAGGCGACCAGGTGTGGGTTGAGCCTAAGTATATAACCTCGATGTTTGGCAGTTGGGGTGCGGCGGTTGCTGTGCCTACATATGGCTGGTATTATGGTTGGGCACGCCCAGCATACTCGTGGTGGTATGGTTATCCTCGATACTCGTGGTACGACTGGGGTTGGAGTTGTGGTTATGACCCATATTGGGGTTGGACCTGGGGCTTCGGTTGGGGTGGCTACCCTTACCATCCAGGATTTATCCCACCACATCACCATCACCACTACTATCCACCACACTACGGAGGTGGTCACCACAATCGTCACCATATAGCCGTTCGTCCAAACGCCTCTCGTCCAGGTGGACGTCCTGCATATATCTCTGGTGGTGGCGGTCGCCCAGCAGCTCCGGCATATAGCGGTGGCAATAGTGGCAGAACACAGTATCGCAGCGGAACGGTTACCGGCAGTGGAAGTTATCGAGGAACAGCCGGTAGCAGAGGCAGCAGTTCGCAGTATCAGGGTAGCAATAACCCAACTCGTAACAGTGGTTCATTCAATCAGCGCAATGATAACAACTCTTTCCGTGGCTCGTCAAGCCATGGTGGTTACTCAGGAGGTTACTCTGGCGGAGCGCTCTCTTCTGGTGGTAGCCACGGCGGTGGTCAGGGCAGACGATAGTCTGGTATGAAAAGTGTATAAACAGTTAAAAAGTGCAAACAGATATGAGAAAGATAGTGTCACTACTTTGCTCCGCACTGCTACTTTGTGGCGTGGCAAAGGCTCAATATGACTCTGGCGGAGTTATTATCGACCCAAGTACAATCACTGCGTTTGATATGTTCAACAGCGCACATACGCAGTTTAACACCATCACTGCCCGCTCGGCGGCTATGGCAGGTGCGATGACCTCACTCGGTGCTGATGCGTCGTCAATGAGCATCAACCCGGCAGGTGTGGGTATGTATCGCACAAATGAGATAACTATTACCCCTATGCTCAGTTTTAGCCGTTCTAAGACCGATGCGCAGCCATTTGAGGGCAATGGAGCAAACCGCTTTGCGCTGGGTAACTTTGGCATGGTGGCAAAGTTTCGCGAGAGCTCTACGGGCATAACAGCTATAAATATGGGTTTGTCGTACAATCGCCTTGCAGACTTCAACTACAAGTACTCCTTCACTGCGCCAACATATGCTGATATGTCTATCGCTAGCGTCTATGCCGACCAACTCTCTTCGGCAAACATCACCGCGGCTCAGCTTAAGCAGAGCTACGATAGTTTTGGTAATTTTAGCTGGTCTCGCTATGACCCTACATATTGGGGTGCAATTTTGGCATACAAGACAGGTCTTGTAAATGATGATGGCTCCGGAATTTGGAGCGTAGATATGCGTCCTTTGAGCGCTGTTACAACCTCTGCCGCAACTGTGGAGAGTAAGGGTAGTGCCGGAGAGTGGGTGTGGTCGTTGGGAATTAACTTCAACAGCAAGTTCTACCTCGGCATGAGCTTCGGATTATCGACTATTAGCCAGGAGAAGCACATCTACTATGGCGAGGATTATACTGCCTCTCCTATGGTTGAGCAGAACTACCGTATGGAGTACTTCAACTATGACCAGATAACAAAGATGAAGGGTACGGGAGTGAACTTTAAGATTGGTGGTATCTATCGCCCGATAGAGAATCTGAGAATTGGTCTTGCCTTCCATACGCCAACATACTACTCAGTTACATATAAGTATCAGGGTGGTATGACCTCAAGGATTAAGGCGCTGAATAATGTTGATGATTATACTGTTGATAGTCAGGGATATATAAACCCACCATTCTCTGAGCAGACAGAGGTGCTTATTGACGACGGTGACTACAGTTGGCGTTATACAACCCCTATGCGACTTATGGCGGGTGTGTCGTATACCGTTGCAAAGCAGCTTATTCTCTCGGTAGACTATGAGCGTAGTTGGTACAACACAATGAGGATGAAAAATTCGCCTTATGGTCCACTCTACAAGGGATTTATCAAGGATGAATTTGAGGGTTCAAATACCCTTCGCGCAGGTGCAGAGTGGAGATTTATCCCACAGATGGCTATCCGTTTGGGATATGGTTTCTGGAGTGGTGCGCTGGATGATGATGACAAGGTCTACTCTTCGCCAGTTGTTTACCGCACAGAGTATATGAGTACGGGACTGGGAATTGCTCTGTCAAAGCACTTTAGCGTAGATTTAGCGTACTCATACAGCAAGAATAGCCTTACTCCATATATGACATTCTACGGTTCATATCCTGGTGACTATGGCGGTGGCGCTTTGTCTGGTAGATTTAACACCTCTATCGCTCGTCACAATGCAATGGTGACGCTGACAGTTAAATTCTAAAGGTTTAGGTTAACCGTTATAAGGCATAAAAAAACAAGCTCCGAAAATCTCGGAGCTTGTTTTTGTATATGTTTGAGTGATTACTCAAGAACTGGACCTGCAGCAACAAGAGCCTTACCAGCCTCGTTAGTTGTGTACTTGCCGAAGTTCTTGATGAAACGACCAGCAAGGTCAGCAGCCTTAACCTCCCACTCCTTAGCGTCAGCGTAAGTGTCGCGAGGGTCGAGGATTGCAGGATCTACACCTGGAAGAGCTGTAGGAACCTCGAAGTTGAATACTGGGATAGTCTTGGTAGGAGCTGTAAGGATAGCACCGTCAAGGATAGCGTCGATAATACCACGAGTATCGCGGATAGAGATACGCTTACCAGTACCATTCCAACCAGTGTTTACGAGGTATGCCTTAGCACCGCTCTTCTCCATACGCTTTACAAGCTCCTCAGCATACTTTGTTGGGTGAAGCTCAAGGAATGCCTGACCGAAGCAAGCAGAGAATGTTGGAGTTGGCTCAGTGATACCACGCTCTGTACCTGCGAGCTTTGCAGTAAAGCCTGAGAGGAAGTAGTACTGAGTCTGATCTGGAGTAAGGATAGATACTGGAGGAAGTACACCGAATGCGTCAGCAGAGAGGAAGATTACATTCTTAGCTGCTGGAGCTGCGCTCTTAGGACGAACGATGTTCTCAATGTGCTCGATAGGATAAGATACACGAGTGTTCTCAGTAACGCTCTTATCGTTGAAATCGATCACGCCGTTCTCGTCAACTGTAACGTTCTCAAGGAGAGCGTCTCTGCGGATAGCGTTGTAGATATCTGGTTCAGACTCCTTGTCGAGCTTGATAACCTTAGCATAGCAACCACCCTCGTAGTTG
>CAJGDC010000010.1 GCA_904502005.1 uncultured Alistipes sp. | reverse complement strand
TCTGTATTTGAGTGGTCTGGCTACCACAAGCTCTTGCTTGCATCTGATATCGCGATTATCCTTCAGCCGGATATCAAGCAGAAGCAGCAGCAGATTGAGTATCTGCGTCAGGTAGCTGTAGCTTTAGGCGTTGATACCCCTAAGGTTGGTTGTGTAGCTCCATCAGAACAGGTACTTCCAGCATCTGTTTCTTCTATTGAGGGTGCTATGCTTGCAAAGATGGCAGATCGTGGTCAGCTCGGTAATGTTGTTGTTGATGGACCGCTGTCACTTGATGTTGCACTGTTTAAGGAGGTTGCAGACCATAAGAAGGTTAAGGGCTCGGCTATCGCAGGTGATGTAGATGCACTTCTGTTCCCTAACATTGAGTCTGGAAACGTATTTTTCAAGTCTGTATCACACCTTGCAGGTGGTGAGATTGCAGCGATTGTTATGGGTGCTAAGGTCCCTTGCGTGCTCACTTCACGTGGTGACTCTGCTGCATCAAAGAAGTTCTCTATCGCACTGGCTTGTCTGCTTGCACGATAAGGAATAAACTCTCCGCCGAAGTTGCACCTACACTCGTAGTGGCACTTCGGCGGACTTTTAATATGCTAGAAAATGAAGATTCTGATTCTAAACGGAGCAAACCTTAATCTGCAGGGTAAGCGCGATAGGGGAGTCTATGGTTGTGAGAGCTTTGATGAGTTTATTCCACGCCTTAGAGAGCTATATCCTGACTGCACTATCGACTACTACCAGAGTAATATTGAGGGGGAGATTGTTACTGCACTTCATAACGCTGAGGGTAAGTATGATGGTGTGCTACTGAATGCAGGAGGCTATACACACACCTCGGTGGTTATCCGTGATGCTATCTCGGCGATAGATACTCCGGTTGTGGAGATTCATATCTCCAATATCGCGGCTCGCGAGGAGTTCCGCCATACTACTCTTATCGGCTCGGTGGCAATAGGTAGCATAGTAGGCTTCGGACTTAACTCATATCGCCTCGGCGTTGAGGCGCTCAAACTACATTTGCAGCAATAGACAATGGCAACGCAGTTGAGAGATAAGGTGACAACCGGCGTGGCATGGAGCGTGGCTGAGAAGCTGGGCTCTATGCTTATGCAGATGGTTGTGAGCATCGTTGTGGCGCGACTACTGATGCCTGAGGATTTTGGCGTTATGGCAATCCTTACCTTCTTCACTGCGCTTTTGGTTGTTGTTGTTGATAGTGGATTCTCACAAACACTTATTCGTAAAACAGAGCCCACGCAGAGCGATTATAAGTCTGTCTTTGTCTTTAATATCTCTGTCTCATTGCTGCTCTATGGCATTATGGTAGCCTTGAGTCCGGTGGCTGCATCCTATTATAACCTGCCTATTATCAGTAGAATAGCACCAGTGCTATTTCTTTTACTGCCGGTTAATGCTCTGTGTGTTATTCAGAATACGATATTGGCTCGTCAGTTCCGCTTTGCAACCATCTCGCGTATAAATTTCACCTCTTCGGCTGTTGCTGGCGTTATGGCTATAGCTATGGCGTGGTGCGGATGTGGAGTGTGGAGTCTTGTAGGTCAACGTCTTGCGCAGATTGCATCTAAGGCGGTGCTTCTCTGGTGGCATGGCTCATGGAGATGCGAGGGCGAGGTTAGTCGTAAAGCATTAGTGGCTATGGCTCCTCTGTCACTCTCTCTGATGGGTACTGATATTATATCGTACCTCTATAATAATATCTCGCAGTTATTTATCGGAAAGATATACTCAACCACTACGCTCGGATACTATAATCAGGCTCAGAAACTCAAGGAGTTGCCTGTAACCTCTGTCGTGCAGTCATTTCAAAGTGTTACATATCCGGCCCTTGCAAGTGTTAAGGATGATAAACAGAAATTTGCTGATAGCTATCTGCGTGTTCTTGCAATTACAGCGGCGGTAATAGCTCCGATTATGGTTGGTATGGTTGCCGTGGCTGAGGATATGTTTAGTCTGCTTCTTGGTGAGCGCTGGATGCCAACTGTGCCCTACTTCAAGATACTCTCTCTGTCTGGACTATTCTATCCAATATCTATGATAGCATACAATGTGCTCAAAGTTGCCGGAAATGGAGGGGTGATTCTTAGACTTGAGATTATTAAGAAGAGCATTATGACAGCCATTCTCGCCCTTACTATCCCGCACTCTGTTGTGGCGATTGCTTGGGGTATGGTTGTAATGTCGACCGTGGAGTTTGTGCTTAATGCCCTCTGTTCTCTTCGCTTTGCAAATCTTAGAGCATTAGAGTTGTTCCGTACTCTGATACCGATAGCTCTGCTTACAACAGTAATGTACCTTGCTGTGCGTGTTGTGGGCTATTATTGCGCTGATATGCAGTTGTTTGCAAGGTTTGTGGTGCAGGTTGCAACTGGTGCGGGGGTCTATGTTGCGGGGGCGTTAATTTTCAGAATGAAATTCCTCAAAGATATACTTCAAAGTATAAGACGCATTATTTGATCTTATATACCTGCTCGTTAGTGCGCTGCATGTTGTACCTTTCACGGGCGTACTGCTCAAGATACTCGTCATGCTGAAGGCGGTGAAGTAGCGTGCTATCAGCAGCAATCTGCTCCTTATAGCTCTTTTGTAGTCGTGTTAGGCGGTTAATCTCTCGCTTTGAGAGTATAATGCTCCACGCTGACTGCACGATAATGAAGAGGGTGATGATGGATATAACAATGGTAATGATGCGCCAAAATAGTAGTGACGCATCAGGCGCAAATCTGCTTAGTAATCCACCCTTTTTACCCCTTGCCATTATGGTATATGCATAAATTTATGACTCTGGATAGATATGCTCCACTTAGGGTTGCTCTTGGCATACTCCACAATTGAGCTCATCATCTCCTTAGAGCGACTCCACTCTGGCTGTAGGTATAGCAGACAGTGTTCAGAAACCTTTGCAGCATTCTGTTCAGCCCACTCAAAGTCCTCCTCGCTCTCAATGACAACTTTCAGCTCATCAGCGCGACTAAAGGCCTCCTCTAAAGGTGGTTGTTTGCGCTTTGGTGAAAGACAAACCCAGTCGAAATATCCGCTGAATGGATGTGAGCCCGAGGTCTCAAGAAATATCTTTAGATTCTCAGCCTTTAGGCGTGAGGTCAGTGGCTCAAGAGGGTAGAGCAGAGGCTCTCCGCCAGTGATGACTATTGACTTGGCCTGACACTCAACTGCACGTCTAACTACAACCTCAATATCTGTTGGAGGGTAGAGCTTTGGGTTCCAGGTGTACTTTGCATCGCACCATTTACAACCCACATCGCATCCGCCGAGGCGTATAAAATAGGCGGGCTTACCTGTATGGAAGCCCTCACCTTGGATTGTATAGAAATCCTCTACTAACGGAAGCAGTTGCCCGCCCTGTAAAACTTCGTTATTACTCATTATCAAGGACATAAATATCTTTAAGTCCGCGACCAACCTGGTCGTAATCAAGACCATAGCCAACGATAAACTCGTTGCCAATCTCCATGGCTACATACTTTATCTTGCGGTCGTAGAGGTGCTTCTCTGGCTTGTAAAATAGGGTGCAAATCTCAACACTTGCAGGGTTCAATGACTCCAGATAGCTGACCATATGCTCAATGCTGTGGCCAGTCTCAACAATATCCTCCACAAGGATAATATCACGACCGGTAATATCAAAGTCGATACCCAACTTTTGCATTACGTTGCCGGTAGACTGCGTACCCTGATATGAAGAGACCTGCATGAAGGTCATCTCATTGGTAAAATTGACCTTACGCACAAGGTCAGAGAGAAATACAACCGCTCCGCAAAGCACACCTACAAAGATTGGAGGCTTAGAGGTTGATGCGTAGTCTTTGTTTAGTCGCTCTGCCACTGCCGCTACAGCCTTGTCAATCTGCTCTGCAGGAATCATCACCTTGAAGGTGCGGTCTAATAGCTTTACCTTATCCATTTGGGTTAGATTTTTTTGTTATTCGTATCTGCCTGACTTAAGACGATTTACCTCATCTACAGTGAGGAATCTCCATGCTCCGCGCTTAAGGTTCTTCTTTGTCAGACCTGCATAGTATACACGGTCCAACTTTGTCACCTGATAGCCGAGGTGCTCAAACATACGGCGCACAATACGGTTTCTGCCTGAGTGAATCTCTACGCCTACAGACTTCTTGTCATCCTTAAGCCATGAAATCTCGTCAAAGTATGCCTCGCCATCCTCAAGGGTCACTCCCTCGGCAAGGGTCTCAAAATCTGCGCGAGTGAGTGGCTGGTCAAGGGTAACCTCGTAGACCTTCTTCTTCTTGAGTGAAGGGTGGGTAAGTGTACGGGTAATATCGCCGTCGTTTGTGAATAGTAACAAACCGAGTGAGTTCTTGTCAAGGCGACCTACTGGATATACGCGCTCAGAGCATGCACCCTCAATAAGCTCCATAACGGTCTTTGCCGCGTGGTCATCCTCAAGGGTTGTAACATAACCCTTTGGCTTGTTGAGAAGTAGATAGACATGCTTCTCGCCCTGAATACGCTCACCATTGAAACGAACCTCATCGCCTGGTTTAACCTTTGAACCGAGTTCGGTTACAATCTCGCCGTTAATGCTTACAAGTCCTGCAGCAATCAACTCATCCGCCTCACGACGAGAACAGATGCCCGATTGTGCTACAAAACGGTTTAGGCGAACCTCACCAGTCTGCTTATTTGGGTTGAACTTTGGATAGCTGCGACGCTCTGTTGAGCGTGGACGCTCGCTACGAGACTCAGTTGAACGAGGACGGTCATTGCGACCCTCGTCGTTGCGCTTGCCGTAAGGCTTTGCAGTGCCGCGACCCTGCGGCTTGCTCTTGAATCCACCCTCTGTGCGCTTGCCAAAAGGTTTTGCAGAGCCTGGACGTGCAGGGCGTGCAGGACGTGCAGGGCGTGCTGGACGTTCGCTACGCTCACCCTGAGAGTACTCGTCACGCAGACGATTATCCTCTGTAAAGTGAGGGTTGTATGATGCACGCTTTGGGCGTGAGAAGTTGCGCTCACCGCGCTCTGTGCGCTCCTTTGGAGCAGCTGTGCGCACGCGCTTATCTTTTGCAAAACGCGAAAGTGTTGTCGAATTTTCTGTGTTAAACTTTGCCATAGTACTATATTTTGGCTGCAAAGGTAGTGAAAATTCCCAATAGCAACCTATTTTCTATGAAAATAACCGCTTAATTGTATAATTAAAGCGTAAGATGTGATTTTTTACTGCTTAGCGTTGATTGTAGGTTGACGCAAGATAACGCTCTTGGTGTTGTTAAAAGAGCCAACAATAAGCGAAGCGGTACGGTTGGCAAGGGTATTGTTTGGCTTAACGTTGAGCTGTATGCCTGAACGTCCCCTCATAAGAGCGCGTGACTCTGGGTAGTTAGGTATTACCACAATGTCAATCCAGCCTTCACGAGGAACCATGTTGCCATTTGAGTCAAAGTCCCAAGCATCCTCAAAGGTGTAGCGAATTGTTGCGTAATCAACACCCGTTGAGAGTACCGGTATAATAACCTCACCACCCTCTGATGGCAATGTGTACTCCTGCTGCTCAAACTCAACGCTTGGGATATCGCTATCTGTAGGGACCTCCTTGTCGCAAGATGTAAAGATAGCAGCACAGCAGAGTGCCATAAATATAAACGCCCTTTTCATAAAGAATTTTTTATTAGGTCTATTATCACACAAAATTATAAATTTTGTTTCGGATTTCCAAATTTTAGGTATTTTTGCACTATGAATCGTGAAATTTTTAGAATAGCAATACCGAATATTATCTCCAGTATAACAGTTCCGTTAATGGGAATTTTCTCGACGGCGATAGCTGGTCATACGGGCGATAGTGCAGCGACTATTGGCGCGCTGGCGGTTGGAGTTTCAATCTTCAACTTTATATACTGGAACTGCTCGTTTATCCGCATGGGTACGAGCGGAATTACTGCGCAAGCCTTTGGTGCTCAGGATTTTGATACAACAACGGCAATGCTTGTCAGAGCTGTCGGTATCTCGGCAGTTTTGGGTATTCTGGTGCTCATTTTGCAGTATCCTCTCGGTGAACTTTCGCTCTGGATGATGAATGGCTCGCAGATGGTCTCAGACTACTTTTATGCCCGCATTTGGGCGGTCCCTGCGGGTATTATGCTCTTCGGTCTTAATGGTTGGTTTACCGGTATGCAGAATGCAGTGATACCGATGTGGACATCTATCTTTATCAATATTCTGCATGTGCTGCTGAGTCTTTGGTTTGTCTTTGGCTTTGATATGGGTATTGTCGGCATTGCCTATGCATCTGTGGTTGCACAGTGGAGTGGTATGCTGCTGTCAATACTTCTGCTGGTGCTATTTTTTAGAAAAACTCTGCATCGTGTTGATATCGCTAAGGTGTTGGATATGAGTGCTCTAAAGGAGTTCTTTAGGGTTAATGGCGATATTATTATCCGCACCTTCTGCATCGTTATGGTCTATACATTTTTTACAGCTGCATCGGCACGTATGGGTAGCGAGATTGTGCTGGCTGTAAATACGATGTTGTTGCAACTTTTCACCCTCTTCTCCTATATGAATGACGGCTTTGCATATGCTGCCGAGGCGCTTACCGGTCGCTTTGTCGGCGCAAAGGATGAACTGTCGCTTAGAAAGTGTATTAAACACTGTGTTGTCTGGGCACTTGGTACGGCAGTTGTCTGTATTACGATATATCTATTTTGGTGGCAGGATATTATGGCGCTGTTTGTGGGTGAAGAGTCGGAGCTCCCTCAGATACTGGATGTTGCATCGAGGTATATCGGTTGGGTTATAGCTATCCCTATGGCTGCTGCACTGCCGTTCCTTATGGATGGCATTATGGTCGGCGCTACGCTTACTCGCATACTTCGCAATTCGATGTTGCTCTCTACGGTGGCATATTTTGTTCTTTATTACTCGCTCTATCCGTTTATCGGCAATAATGCTCTGTGGCTCGCCTTTACAGCCTATATGGCACTGCGTGGGATTGCTCAGTACTTTATGTCGGGTAGGCTTGCAATGGTGTATCAAAAAACTATTTTATCGTGATAGTGGCGCATTTCCATCGGCTAACTAAAAATCCAACAAAGAGGCTGACTTCAAAGCCTTACAGACTTTTTAGTCAGCCTCTTTAATACGCTGTTCAACTTAACCACTACTCCCACTTACAACCCTCGGCAATTGTGCCATCGCCATTCAGCGTCAGCTCAGGCAAGAGATAAGCAGCCTTGCCAGACAATGCCACGAAAGGATTTGGAGCATAGCTATAGTAATAGACTTTACTCGTTGTATTGTTCTTCAAAGCAAAGAGATAGTTTGTTGTAATTGTACTGTTCTGGTTGTCAAACGTTCCGAAGAAAGATATATCCTCTCCATTAACAACGCCTTGTGCATAAGCCTTAGACGTTTTACTAATCATAGCATATGCTGCACTATAAGGGTATATCTGGATACTACCATAATTATACCCAGTCCAAGGAGAAACCATATCAGAATCAGAATATCCATTCTCCTTTGTACGATCATTGTTTACATATAGAGTCCAATCACCTTCGACCGAGGCCAAGTTCTTTACCGAAAATTGAACTGCAGACGCGTCTAATTTTAGAGTCAATTCGGGGAGTGTAATCACATTATCAGCAATAGTATATTCACCACTTGCACTCAGAATCACACCACCCTTGTAGCCATCAAAAATATAACGACCTGTCGGCCACGAAGCCTCTTCTATACCGCTCCACTCACCATCGTAGTGTACGGCAAAGAAGTAGCCACTGGCAGATGCAAGAAGCTCATCGCCAATACTATTTGCACGAGCACTCCAATTGCTACCATCGTATGTGAGGAGTACATTATTTGCATTGCCATCTGTCAAAAGCCACTCGGTGCCTGTTGAGAAAAATACTACAATTTTATCGCCAGCTCCCCATTCCGTTTTAACTGCGCGAGTAGCACCCTCAAAGCCATCTTTGTCAGCAACGCTAAACACAACCTTTATATCGTTGTTTGTATTCTCTGTCAATGTGTCAAAATCCTTTGTACAACTGCTAAATCCTGCAACCAACACAAAAGTTACAGCAGCCAATAAAAGTCTCTTCATAATAAATTTCTTCTCTTTTTAAGTTCAACATCGAGGTTTAGAAGAGCGACTGCTCTTCGCCAAGCGAATCATAGTTGCCAACTGTAATAGTATTTTCCAAATCGCCTGAGAGTGCAAATCCATTCTCAGTAGCTACCTCCTCGCACTCAATCTGAGGGGTTTCGTAGCTCAAAACATCAAGTTTCTTCATACGCATAAAAATTTAAAATTAGTATTGATATTATTGTTAGGATTATTATGTTTCAATATATTCTTATGTGTTTAATTATCAACAAAATACCCCCCCCCATTGACTGGGGAGGGGTATTTCTACCCTCACTATTGAAATATTCTGTTCATTTCACTATTATTATGGTGCAAATATAGTAAGTTTTTTCTGAAATAGAAAAATATTAGGTAAAATTTTAAATTTACAAATTATCTCAATTAACCTACATCCATTATTGAGGAGTGGGGGCGAAAAGGGAATGACAAATTTACTTTTTAGTCATCCCCTTCGTTGTCTTTTTAGCCGAGCCTTGGCTCGCCTATGGCGACCCTTCACTGCTTCGCCTCGGCATAGTTCAAACAAGTTTGACTCTGCCCTCGGCTTAATCGCAGCGTTGGCTCGCCTTTACAGCCTATATGGCTATTTGTGGTGTGGCTCAGTACTTTATGTCGGGGCGATTGGATATGGTCTATCAGAAGAGTCGATAGATTGTTTCGGAGCATAACTTTTAGGAGGCTGTTGCCTCCTTTTTTATTTGTTATTTCGCAAATTATTATTATCTTTGCATGATTATAGTATAATATCAAAAGATAATGGAAGAACAGAGATTGATTGAGGTGATTGCTGAGGCAATTCAGGATAAGAAGGGTAAGGGTGTAGTATCGCTTGATTTGAGTGGTATGGATGGCGCTATTTGCTCTCATTTTGTGGTATGTAATGCTGATTCTACAACTCAGGTGTGTGCTATTGCAGACTCTGTTGAGGAGGCTGTGTTCAATAAGTTTGGTGAGTGGCCTTGGCGTGTAGAGGGTAAGCAGACCGGTCTATGGGTGGCAATGGACTATATTGACGTTGTTGTTCATATTTTCCAGAGTGAGTTGCGTGACTACTATCGCCTTGAGGATTTGTGGGCGGATGCTCCAATGGTGGAGTATGAGGATGTAGATTAGTGTGCACTATTTTTGCTCCTTTGTGCAATTTGTATGGCGAATAGTCGTTGTACATTGTAGTTGTACAATAATGATTGTGTAAAAATGGCAAAGAAAAAGAAGAATAATGGAATGATTAACCTACGCCCCAACATGATGTGGTTGTGGACGGTGGTGTTTATTACTATCATTGGCTTTGCGCTCTTTGGACAGAGTCCTAAAAAACCTGTAGAGAGTGATTGGAGTGAGGTTGATACTCTGATTGAGCAGGGTCTGGTGAGTAAAATAGAGATTGTAAATCGTGATAAGGCTCTGGTCTATCTCACCCCTCAGGGTGTGGCGTATCTGGCTTCGGATGAGCACTCTAAGTATGCTTCATTGCCAGAGCAGGGTCACCATCTTGAGTTTCAGATTGGCTCTGTAGAGACCTTTAGAGGCGATTTTGATAAAGCTGTGGCTCAAAGTCCAAATGCTGTGGCTCTGACATATGACAACCATCGCAGTGGTTGGATGGACTCACTGCTTAATTGGTTGCCATGGGTATTCTTTATCGTTATCTGGATATTCATCATGCGCGGCTTTAGTCGTGGCGGTGCCGGTGGCGCCGGTGGTGGGATAATGAATGTGGGCAAGGCTCGCGCTCAGGAGTTTAACCAGGATGATCCAAATCGCAAGGTGACCTTTAAGGATGTTGCAGGTCTTGAGGAGGCAAAGGTTGAGATTATGGAGATTGTAGACTTCCTCAGAAATGCAGGCAAATATAAGGAGCTGGGTGCGAAGATTCCAAAGGGCGCACTGCTTGTAGGCCCTCCGGGAACTGGTAAGACTCTGCTTGCAAAGGCTGTGGCCGGTGAGGCAAATGTGCCATTCCTCTCTATCTCGGGATCAGATTTCGTTGAGATGTTTGTCGGTGTGGGAGCATCGCGTGTGCGTGACCTCTTTGAGCAGGCGAAGCAGAAGGCTCCATGTATCGTCTTTATTGACGAGATTGACGCTATTGGCCGTGCACGTGGTAGAAATGCAGGTTTCTCTGGCAATGATGAGCGAGAGAATACACTCAACCAGCTACTTACAGAGATGGATGGTTTCCAGACAAATGCTGGCGTTATTGTGCTTGCAGCGACAAACCGTGCAGATATTCTTGATAAGGCGCTGATGCGTGCGGGTCGTTTTGACCGCCAGATTGAGGTTGGTCTGCCTGAGATTCACGAGCGTAAGGAGATTTTCGATGTACATCTGCGCAAGCTCAAGTTGGACCCAGATTTGGATAGAGAGTTTCTTGCTAAGCAAACCCCTGGTTTCTCAGGTGCGGATATTGCCAACGTTTGTAACGAGGCGGCACTTATCGCTGCACGTCATAATAAGAAGTTCGTCTCAAAGGAGGATTTCCTTGCAGCTATAGACCGTATTATCGGTGGACTTGAGAAGAAGAATAAGGTTATCTCTGCTACCGAGAAGCGTACTATCGCCTTCCATGAGGCGGGACACGCTGTGGTGAGTTGGAAACTCAAGCATGCTAATCCTCTTATCAAGGTGACTATCATCCCTCGAGGAAAGGCCCTGGGTGCAGCGTGGTACTTGCCAGAGGAGCGACAGATTACAACCAAAGAGCAGTGGATGGACCAGATTGCCTCTACACTTGCAGGTCGCGTTGCGGAGCAGATATTCTTCGGACACCTCTCTACCGGTGCGCTTAATGACCTTGAGCGTGTGACAAAGCAGGTATATGCTATGGTGGCATACTACGGCATGAGCGAGAAGGTGGGAACAATTAGCTACTACGACTCTACCGGTCAGAGCGATATGGCATTTACCAAGCCATACTCTGAGCGAACAGCTCAATTGATAGATGACGAGGTGAAGGCAATTATTGCCGAGGCATATGCTATGGCAATGCAGACAATTGTTGATAATCGTGATGGGCTGACTGAACTGGCCGAGCTTCTGCTTGAGCGCGAGGTAGTATTTACTGAGGATGTTGAGCGCATTTTTGGACCTCGTGAGCCTAAAGTACCTAACACAGCAGAGGCGGAAGCATAGAAAACGAACCTAACCTAAACAAACCTATATGGATAAAACTAAACTTAAAAACCTTACTGTCCGCACGCTGAGTGGAGCTGTGCTTGCAGCACTGCTCTTTGGCGCAACACTTATCTCTGGCTACGGATATGTAGCACTGATGGCTGTTGTGGTTGCTGTTGGTGTGTGGGAGTTCTATAACCTCTGTGAGGGTTGTGGATATAAACCTCAGCGATATTTGGGACTCACTCTGGCACTTGCAATCTTCGCCTTTGCTACTTTGGCATTTTTAGAGGTGGTAATGAAGAGCTGCTGCTGGGGAGATAGTCTTGTTTTTGCAGTGCTTGTACTTATTCCGCTGCTAATATTTTCAAGTTTTATCCTTGAGTTATTTAGGGCATGTGATAACCCTATAGCCAATGTTGCTACGACGCTTATGGGAGCGGTATATGTGGCTCTTCCGGTCGCTATGATGCTAGCCGTTCCACAGTTGTTGAGCGGTGCGGGTAGTTGGCAACCGTGGTATGCTATCTGCTACATCCTTATTATCTGGGCAAACGATGTGTTTGCATACCTCTTTGGAATGACACTCGGTCGTCACCGTATGTGCGAGCGCATCTCACCAAAGAAGAGCTGGGAGGGCTTTGTTGGTGGAGTAGTTGCAGCTATAGGCTTTGCCGCGCTCTTTGGCTATTTACTTGGCGGAAATATCGCAGTTTGGGCAGGACTTGGAGCAATTATTGCCGTGACGGGTGTTGCAGGCGACTTTGTAGAGTCACTCTTTAAGCGTAGCGCAGGTGTTAAGGATTCGGGTGCAATAATGCCGGGCCATGGTGGAATTTTAGACCGCTTTGATGCGTTGCTTATCTCCGCACCATTTGCGATGCTTTATTTACTTTTGACTAACTTATAAAAACCATACAACCATGAAGATTAATAAAGAGGGATATAAGATTATTGCCATCTCTGGCGTATCTCTTGCCGCTGTTTGGACGCTGCTCTACTATATGATTGAGGCGCGTGAGAATATCTGGTTGCTCTCGTTTATCACAGTACTACTTGTGATGTTCTGGTTCTTTATCGTCTCATTCTTCCGTGAGCCACGAAGAATCAAAATCCACGATGCAGACCTTGTATTTTCACCTTGCGATGGACGTGTTGTCGTTACAGAGGTTGTTGAGGATGATGAGTACTTTGAGGGCAAGAAACGCCTTCAGGTATCTATCTTTATGTCTGTGACCAATGTGCATATCAACTGGTTCCCTGTAGGTGGTGTAGTGAAGTACTTTAAGTATCACCCGGGTCGCTTCTTGGTGGCTTGGCATCCAAAGTCATCCGCCGAGAATGAGCGCACAACAACAGTCGTTCAGACCGCTAAGGGTGTAGAGGTGCTTTTCCGCCAGATTGCAGGCTTTGTGGCTCGTCGTATTGTGAGCTATGTAAAGGTAGACGAAGAGGTTCATCAGAATGACAAGTGTGGATTTATCAAGTTCGGCTCACGAATAGATATTCTACTTCCAGAGAATGCTGAGTTGCTTGTAGAGATTGGTGATAGAGTAGTAGGTACGCTTACTCCTATTGCACGCATTGGCGACTTTGGTGTTGAGGACCATGACGAGTAGGGGGGGAGATAGACGTTAGGCTATTTTTGTGAATATAAGGTTGGTATAGTATGGGAAACAATCAGAGTATAGCCAAGTGGGCAGCGGGTGCAGTTGCTGTGGCGCTGATAGGTGCTCTGTTGTGGTACTTCAGCTCTACGGTTCTATACATCCTTATCTCGGCTGTGTTGGCTATTATTGGCCGTCCACTTGTCCGCATAATTACTAATATCAAAGTTCGCAATTGGCACGTACCCCGTTGGTTGGCGGCACTATTCACACTGGTGGTTATGTGGATCGTCCTTATCGGCTTCTGCCTGCTGGTTGTGCCACTTGTGATGGGTAAAATATCATCACTCGCCTCGCTCGATTTGCGTACTGTGCTCTCAAATATCCAACAACCTTTAGAGCATGTGCAGCAGTTCTTTAGTAGCCTGGCTACAGATGCCGAGCAGAGTGTTTCGGTCTCTGAAATCATCGTAGGTTGGTTGCGCAAGGTGCTCAATTATCAGACTATCAATACGGCATTCTCGTCAGTCGTAGATATTACGCTAACGATGGTTGTGGCGTTCTTCTCAGTCTCGTTTATTACCTTCTTCTTTCTTAAGGAGGATGGACTCTTCTATAAGATGGTGACATCACTCTTTCCTGATAAATATAGTCAGAATGTAACCAGAGCATTGGATAAGGTTACAGTGTTGCTGTCACGATATTTTACGGGTCTGCTCTTTGAGAGCCTGATTCTAATGACGGTTATATCGGTGGTGTTGATGCTCTTTGGTTTGGCTGTTGAGGATGCATGCTTTATCGGCGTAATTATGGGTGTGATGAATGTTATTCCGTATGCAGGTCCTCTGATGGGAGGTATAGCGGCTATGTTTGTGGGTATAGTAGCTCCAATTGAGGGTTGTACTATCGGCTACACAATTGCAGTTATTGTCGGTACACTGCTCACTGTTAAGGGCCTTGATGACTTTGTTATCCAACCAACACTATACTCCGAAAGGGTCAATGCACATCCACTTGAGGTCTTTATTGTCATCCTTCTTGCTGGCTCTGCGTGGGGTATTCTTGGAATGTTACTTGCTATACCTTCATATACAGTGTTGCGCGTATTTGCTAAGGAGTTCTTCTCGCAGTATGCGCTAGTAAAAAAACTTACAAAGGATATATAATGGAGGGCATTGAGATAGTGGCAGTGGTCGTTTTGGGAAATCAATTGGGAAGAAAACTCGGATTTCCCACGGCGAACATGGATATTTCTGATAGAGGGGATATTGCAAATGGTGTCTATCGCTCACAGATAGAGATAGATGGCGTGTTGTATAACGCTATGTCAAATGTTGGTATTCGTCCCTCTGTCGTAAGCACTGGTCGTTGGCTCGAAACCCATGTCTTTGATTTCCATGGGGATTTATATGGTAAGGTGCTCACTGTACATCTGTTAGAAAAGATTCGCGATGAGCGTAAATTTAGCTCGGTCACAGAGCTCCGCCAGCAGTTAGAGCACGATATGGAGTATTGCCGTGAAAATTGTTAAAAATAAGCATATTATGAAAAAGTCAGTCGTTTCTTCTTTCGATGTAGACCATCGCACACTTGCTGAGGGGCTATATCTTCGCTCAACATATACAATAAACGAAGAGCTTCAGGTGCTCTCGTGGGATTTGCGTTTTTGTGCACCTATGGCTCGTCAGCCACTCAGCGCTGGCACTGTGCACACTATTGAGCACCTTATGGCTTACTACCTGCGCCTTGACGAGAAGATTGGTAGCGCAATTGTTAGCTTCTGCCCAATGGGTTGTCAGACAGGCTTTTACCTATCAACAATGAATAGCGTAAATGCCGAGGATATTGCAGCTGCACTTACGCGCGTATATAGTAAGGTGTTCCCTATCCACTCAACTGAGGATATTGTAGGCCTTAACGAAATACAGTGCGGTAACCCATATCTATATGATATTGAGGGCACTAATGCAGCTATGGAGAAGTATATCAACCTGCTCAATAACAAGTAATTATGAGAGTACTTATCGTTGCTCCTACAAGCAGGGAGTATAAATATATGCGCACAACATTGGAGGGCATTGACTCGCCAAAGCACGACTATACACTTATCTGCTCAGGTATCGGAAAGGCTGGTGCTGCGGCTGGTGTTGCTACGGCAGTGGCAAAGGCTGCGGAGCCTTTTGATGCGGTGGCTGTTATCGGTTTTGCCGCAGGTAGCTTGGACTTTAAGCAGGGCGATGTTGTTGCTCCTAATTGTGCTGTTTACCACGATTGTGATGTGCCAGAGGGCTTTATTCCTGAACTTACGGATGCTTATAAACTTGGTGGAGATGATGAGGTGACAGTTTTTACTGGCGACTCGTTTATCAATGCTACAAGCGCTACGGAGATTATGCAACGCTTTGATTGCAAGTCCGCTATCTTTGATATGGAGATTATGGCGGTGGCAATTGCTGTGCGTGACTATGCTGGCGCAGTGCCCCTGTTGGCGGTAAAGTATATCTCGGACGTTCCGCAAAGCGGACATACAGAGCAGTCGTATGATGAGTTTGCAGACTCACATTCTGACTTTACGCCACTGCTGAATCGCATTGAGAAGTTACTATAAATAAAAAGAGATGGTGCAAAATAAACTTTTTTGCACCATCTCTTTTTTATCACTTGACTACTTGTTAATCTTGAATCCTAACTTGCAGATAAGCTTCAGCGTCTGCAGTGCGGTACTACGGTCGTACTCGCGTTCAGATTCGGGTAAATCCTCATACGGAATTAGACAAGGGTGCCATTTGAGCGCATCATTTCGCTGCTCACCATAACTCCAGCCCTCACGCATACGACTCTCAGCCCACACCTCGTGGACATTCTTCGCCATCTGCTCAACTAACTCATTCAACTGTTCTGGCAACTGGATATCACTTGTATCCATCGGTTGCGGTACATAGCTATTTTTCATCATAAATCAATTTACTTCATTTATATAGAGCAATCAAGCCCCAAAATATATCAGGATATGAAAATTTTACTCCAAATAGTACTCTCTGCGCTGCTCAGTATGATCATCCACTATATCGCTATTCAGAGAAATAGATTTTACGCTCAACATCTGTAAGTTCTCTACCTTGTAAAATATTTTTTGCCTCTTTTAGCAGAGCGTTGTACTCCATAAAATCATATATTTCACACTTTTCATTATCATAAGCGGCTATTTTATTTCCTGCTGTATTAAAGACAATAGTGCGATAATCATTATCCTTTATATAGTACACTTCTTTCCCCGTAAACGCATCACATATTGCAAAATAGTTTTCTCCATTAACATATCTTTTTTCAACACGATACTTATAAGGCAAACGAATCGGTAGATAAGGGCAATCATCAACCATAGAAACTGCAAGGTTAGGACTTTTCCCTTTGGGTTTTAATTTATTATTAAAAATTGTTTGTGCGTATGTTTTATAATGATCTACCCAAAATATTGAGATTTGATTATTATCAATAACATGAGAACCATTTACAACATTACGTCCTTTAATTTCAACATACTTCTCCTCATTAGTTGTCAAATCTCTCAGATATAATAAATGACTAAATGTTGAAACTGATAAATATCTACTATCAGGAGTAAATACACAAGTTCCAGCATGTTTTTTTGGTCTAACATATTGATAATTTCCAGTCTCCAAATCCCATAAGTGAATATAGCTACAAAACTCTACACTATTTTTTATTTCATCGGATACCATAGCGACATGTTTACAATCATTGCTTATTGCTATTGATTTAATTAATGTAAATTTATCATTTCCCTTATTACGTTTAGCTGATAGCCATCTATGCGTACTCGACTCTAAATCAAATACTGTAATGCCATATTCAGATCCTGCTATCAACAATTTATCATCAGGGCTAAATGCGACCATACTATATTCGTTGATTTCGTAAGACTGATGTCGTTTGGGTTCTAAGTCTGTCACCACAGCTGTACCGTCATAAGAACTTGACACTAAATACTTTCCATCAGGGCTAAAACATATTTGTTCAATAGGTTCTGTATGAGATTTATAAGAGCCTATCATTTTTGACTTCTTTTTATTAAAAATAAAAATTTCTCCTGCATCACCTCCTACAGCTATTGTATCACCTTTTATTCCTATTCCACTTAAATATTGTTCACTAACATATAGAGAATTTACAATATTCCCATGCGCATCATAATAATACAAATACCCTTTGGAATCATCTCCTATTGGATTAAGAATAAATTTTTCCTCATTTGGAATTACTTCAAGACATCTAATATGCCAACCATTTATATTTATCATGGTAGTCTTTAGATTATCTACATCTAGAATTGAAGAGGATTTACCTAATAAGTCATAACATATAATTTTAGAGTTAGATAACCACTTTAATTTAGATATAGATATCATAGGATGGGACATTTCTATTGTGTGAGTACTTAAATTGTAGACATGACACATATAGACAGATTCCTCATGATTTCTAGATATAAATAAGAATCTATCACCAGCTTTATTAAATTGAACGCCATCTAAATTCCCTTTTATTGAAGTAAATCGTTTTTGCCTACCATGCTTTAAGTCTATTATCTCAACAGTATCCTTCCTTAATGAAACCATTGTCTGTAAATCAGAAGAAATTTCACCACTCGCCTCAATACCACTAATTACCTTAGCTTTCCAAAAATCTTCATTACTATATTGTAGTAAACCAGTATAATTATCATTAAACGAAGCATAGCATAGGCTATCATTTACAAAACGTCTAACACGACCTTTAATTGCAACTTTCTTTCCTGTTTCTGTATTTATACACTCTTGTAATGTCCCTTGTTGTGCATAATCATTATGAGGAATAATGACAAATTTACCATTAGGGCTAAACAAAATTTTACCATCATCCCTATCTGCATAATAATCGCAGAAAGAACGTCGTTTTGCAAAGTTAATGCTATCTATTGCCGTTCTGATTACCCTTTCAACCTTAGGAACATAAGGATAATTATTTTCTGGGGACACCTCTAACAACAACAAAAGTGCAGTCTGGTAATCACTTTTCTCAATCAATCTCTCTGCTTCTCCCGCAATAGCTAATCCATGATTCTTTTTAAGATGGGTGTTCTTTGTATAAAATGATACCCATACAAACAGCGAGATAATGATAAACACAAACACGCCAATGTATAACAAGCAATGCTTCGTCTTCTTCTCTCTATTGTATCGCTGCCAGAGTGTGTCAAACTGAAGATTAAACATGCGGGCGACGGTCTTAATGGCGGCGGCATCGCGACCCATTTCGTTGATATTGATGCCCAGCAATTCGCGGCTACCTGAGAGTTTACGCAGATTTTCAGGGAAGCACTCTACAGCTCCATCTTTAGAGTTTGGCTCGCCATCAATGATGAATGGGATAATATACTGTTCCCTGCCAGAGTCAATAAACTCCTGCACCTCCTTACACACCCATGGTGATTGTGCTGCACGGGGTGAGCAGATAACAATCAGATACTTGGAGCTATCAAGTGCCTGCTTAATAGCCTGCTCAAGTACACCGCCACTAAGATCGGTAGTATCACGAAACACAGGGCGAACCTTCTCTGGCAGAGTTGGGTTGCCTTTTCTAGCCGAAAGGGGAAATTTGTATCGCTCTAACCTATTTTGGAGCCACTTTGCCCACCGTTCATCCTCGCGCTTGTAGCTGATAAATGCTAAGTATCTATGCTCTGGTGCCATGCAATACTAATTTACTAAGTCCAAGAATCCGACAATATCCTCTCTGCCAGGGACTGGGATGGTCAGAGGTTTAAGTTTTGCATCCTCAAGGCGCAACAATTTTACCCTACCAGTTGCCGATTTTGCATAAGCAGTCTGTAGCTGGCTTAGGTTTTTGACGCGCTCTCCGTTCCACTCAACAATTATATCGCCCACCCTATAGATATCGTGAGTTTTGCCCTCAGCAAACTGAGTAATAAGCACGCCGCCCATATAGTTATCCTCTGCCAACTGGCGATAGAAAGCCCTTGCGGCATCAACATACTGAACGTCGCTATAGTAACGGCTAAAGTCATCAAGCAGTCTATTCATATCAACTAAAACCATCTGCGGAGTGAGTGGGTTTGGCTTATCTCCAGCAGCCAAGTCATCCCTACGCATCTCTACAGAGAGTGCCAGCGCTGAGGCTTGGACTGTTATCCTATACCAATTATAGCCCATCTCCTCCTCTGGATTGATTGCCAGACGCTTAACATTAGCGCGGTACTTATCAACCATGGCGCGATAGACAGAGTCTATCTGCTGCTCTTGAACAAAAATTTCATCCTTCACTTCATCAATACTCTGCTTAAGCGTATCCATTATGCGTTCAGACTCACCTTTTCTTCGCTCAACCTGTTTTGTGTATTCTACACGATTGCGTCCCAGACCCGTATCTGGCATATTCTCAAACATTGCAACCACCTCATAATACCCCTCACGCGAAGAGTCTGGAAGCTGGTTTACAATCTGCAGATAGGTGTAATATAGGCTCTCGCCATTTAACTGATAGACCTTAAACAGTTTTGTAGCCATATCGTAGTCCGACGGCAGAATGGTCTTGCGGGTGATAAGTTGCCCTACAAGATCCAAATTGCGCCCAACCTCAGAGTACATACTTTGGAGATAGATATCTACACTCGCAACATCCGTATCATGCACGCCATAGAGCGAGAGCAAAAACCGTTGCCATGCCGAGAGGGTGATTGTAGGCTCAACACTTGGAAGATACTCAGCAATATTGTTGCGGACAATGTTCTTGCAAAGAGCAATATTCTCATTGTCACGGTTCTCAATATCATACTTACTCCACTCCTCTGCCAAAAGTTTATTATCAGCGAGCAACAAGTCCGCCACGCAGACCTTGAGCGACATGTGGTCCACCACCTGCTTACACACAGGCTTTGCCAACGTTCTAAAGATCAGCATAGCTGCACAACATAGCACAATGAGAGCCATAGCCACAAAAGCACTCCATCGGGCTGCTACCCTTGCCCTTGTGTACTTTCGGCTATTTAGATAGCTCTCTACGCGCTCCATTGCCAGATCAAAGAAGTCAATAGATGCTGCCACAGACTGATACATCGCAAGTTGCTCCATACCCTTTGGCATCACCTCTGGCCACTTAAATCCATTGAGAAGTATTGGGATAATATTCTTTTTATGCTTCATGGCATGTAGCACCTCCTTACGCACCCAATCCTCCTCATTATGGCACCTATCAAGTGCATCTGGCGGCAATACCAACACAACATCTACACAACCCTCTATCACACTAAATAGCTGCTCATTAAATGGTCCTGAGCGCATGGTCTCCAAGTCAAAAAAGACCCTATATCCCGCCGCCTTTAATCGGGTGGCTATCAAATTTGCAGACTCATACGAACTGCGTCGGTAGCTGATAAAAACATCGTACTTCTTCATGCTATTTTACTCCGTTTGGCGTTGTCGTAATCAACTGATTATATGTAAGTTTAATAGTCGTATCCACTACATCACAATCGTAGGATTGTTTCTCTTCATTAAGTGCATCCCACAAGCAGATGCATGGATGGTGTTTATGCACATAGTCCTTATGCTCGGCATAGGTGTAGCCCATAAGTCTATGCGCTGCAATCCAACGCTCATGCTCCACAATCGCCAAAGTTAGCAGTAACTTCGCTTCAGCGTCTCCATATGTGTAGTTTGTGCTTTTTTTTGCGCGGCTATTGATACATTTCATATACAGCTCTAATCGCTCTGCTTGCTCAGGGTTTATACCTAAGAGAATCAGTTTGGTGTTTTTGTGCAGCGAGTTGGAGATATTCTGTGAAATTTGACGATTTATCTCACATACAGCATGGTAGCGATTTATTCCCTTTTCGTTCATTAATTCTGCTATCGCTTCATCTCCAAAATCTGCCTTCCACCGCTTTTCTGCAGAGTCGGCATTGTTGTAGACTCTATTAAACTCCATAGCCTCGCTATTATTCACATCCGACTCAATTAGACTGTAGTTATATACAGACCTATTGTCGCCAAATATAGCAATCTCGACCTTTGAACCTGCAGCGGCTTGAGTAAGAGCATTGACAACCTCCTGCATGCGTCGATAATTACTACTCTGATAGCATCGAACCATAATCTTGAGTGTCGGAAGAGAGTTGTCTCGTAGGCGAAGGGCACTCTTAAAGAGGTTCACGGCAAGTGTAAGTGCCTTGTTGTCGTTATTGATAGCGATAACGGCATAGTTGAGCGTTGGAAGTAGATTATCTACCTTATCCCAAAACTCTTGTGTTCCAGTGTGGGTCTTGATAAGCGAAAGTTCACTATCCCCAATGTCTGGCATCTGAGCCTTCACCGCGCCAGCAAATTTATCCATATTTTCATCCACAGCGTAGCAGTGGAATGGTATTCGTTTTAGGTCTGTACCCACAAAAGCGGAGAACTCGTACAAGAACTTAAATGCCTCCTGGCCTGTAACGCCAAAGCCGACAATCAGCGAGTTGAACTCCGAGCTGACTGTGCCGGTGGTTGTATCAAGATCGACACACTTTACCGGCAGGGTAGAGGTCCCCATTTTGAGCGTTTTTACAGCCAAGTATGCGGAGTCTACAATCCTAATATCACAATGCTGGGCGTCGTTATTATATCGTGAGTAGTTGTTAAGTATCTCATTACTTGCATTTTTGCACGCATGAACATAGATATTAAACTTGCCGCTTGCTCTGTGTCCAAGGCTGATGTCCTGCTGTAGTTTCAATGCTCCCGAGATATTTGCCGACTCATCATCTGACAAGAAGTAGAAGTTTGCAACATCGCTCTTAGCGACTATCTTGCCAATATTTTTTAAGCGTAGAGCCTTGAAGATGCTCTTTGCAGCCTCACTACTAACCGCCATGGGTCCACCATAACAATGGTCTACAAGTGCCCCTATTTTATTGATACGAGCAATGTCGCTATTGCTTATGGTTATCATGTTGGTTATTCTGCTAAAAGAGTTCTTCTTTTGGCTATTATCGTCGGTGTCATCATCAACATCTATAAATATTATTCTGTCAGCTGCATGTTCTTTATCAGCTTTTATGCTCTCGGCAAGCAGACAAGAGGCATCATTAACACCCCAAAATAGATGAATGTTACCACTACCTGAACGGCTGAATCTGCACATTAAGATGTTGATATAGGACTTAATCTTATAGCCAACCATCTTAAAGATAAATAAGAAGGTTATAAATGCCGCGGCAAAGTGCACAAATGCGAACATTAGCATGTACTGAGCATCGTGCTGTAGTACACCACTTACGCGAGCCAGGTCATTCGAGACCGTAAACATCTTGAACGAGGAGATAATGGCACGCAGAACCACCGATAGCCCATTGACATGCTCGTTGTAGAAACCAACTATATATAGCAACGCTCCCCAAATCCATATTATGGTAGCCAAAAGTAGCACACGCCTTGAGAGCCACTCGAAGATTTTGGTTTTACATAGCAGGTATATCATTATACCCGAAAGCATAATAAAGAGTACATTCCACGACCAAACTGCACTCATGGAGATTGCCTCGCCAATGCTATCCCAATTTGACGTTGAGCTCATCTTGAAACTATCGTTCAGAAAACATGCCAGATAATTGAGTATACTATCTATATTCATATAAGTTTAGTTTTGGATATTTTGAATAAACTTTGCCAGCGCCTAAAATCCTCTAAATCTCTCTAACGGCCTAATAAATTCAGAGGAGCTAATCATGGTTTTATAGTTTTAATGAGTAGTATTATATTGCTGTTGTTGTTGCATTTGCTGTACTTGTTGTAGGTTAATGCCTTGATTCTCAGCTTTTTTATACCATTCTTTAGCTTTTTTCATATCCTTTTCTACTCCCCAACTATATTCATACATTCTGCCTATAGCTATTTGAGCCATCGGATATCCCATTTCAGCTGCCTCTAAAAATAGTTCCATAGCCTTATTATAATCTTGAGGGATATCTTCTATCATTCCAGACCAATAGGCCTGTCCAAGGTCTACCAAGGCAGGTGCATACCCTTGTTCCGCAGATTTTTTCAAATAATCAAGAGCTAATTTAACATCAAAATCAACACCCTTCCCATTTACATAGCAGACAGCCAGACCATATTGTGCTATGGCATTATTTTGTTCAGCCAACTTTTCAAATATGTACACGGCAGTCTCGTAATCATGTAGATGCTTAGGACCATTAATGTAAAAATTTGCCAATGCCAACTCAGCCATAATATATTCCTGATCAGCGGCCTGCTCCATCCAATATATAGCTTCATTAAAATTGTTTTGCATTCCATACCACCAGCCGAGTGCATACTGTGCCTTAGCACAATCCTGCTCTGCGGATGTGTTTAACCAATTATGAGCGTCAGGATTTTTATTTATGCATGCGCACATTATACCATAGTTGCATACAGCATCTGCTAATCCTTGTTCTGCTGCCTTAAGACACCACTCCATAGCGCGCTCTACATTAACCTTGACCTCAACGCCATAGTCATAAAATACGCCCATGGAATATTGTGCTGCAGCATTGCCGTCGGTTGCAGCATTGGCGATGTGTTTTTTAGCCTTACTTATATCTGTAGAACATCCATAACCGAGCAAATAACAGAATCCAAGTTTTAACTCACCCTCTGCGCCATTTTCGTTAGCCCAATAATTCTTTGCACTCACTTCATCTGTAAATCCATGTGAAGCAGCTTCGTCGTCTATGATCTTTTGGGCAAACTCTTTTAACTCCTCTAAGTTTGTAGTATGAGGACTCATAGGGTCTATATACCCAATATCCTCTTGTGAGTTTAGCGTTAATAGTAATAGTGCAATAGCTACAATAAACACTATAGGTAGTAGTATAGTAGCTAACTTCTTTTTCAGGCTCCAGGATTTCAAAAATCTAGAGCGTAACTGTTTATAGAAGTTGTCAAAGTAATATTTGTTATACTCTGGACCGTTCTTTTTGGTTACTCCGGCCACATCTTCTGGTAAATTTTTAGGGAAGCCTGAAACGCCAGCAAGAAATACTGGTATTATATTTTTATTAAGTTTAAGCGCATAAGCTAACTCACATCTCAACCAATCCTGATTATGATCGGAGGTTTCATCTAATGTTCTATCAAAACAGTTTTTATCAACTATTAAGACAAAATCTTTACACTGCTCAATTCTTGTAAGTAGCTGAGTATCAAAATCACCATTGCGTAATGTGTCAATGTCAAAACTAACATTATATCCATCTCTTACAAGAAGATCGTATATGTGTTTGGCTGTGTCGTATCCGCCTTCTCGCCTATAACTTATAAATATATCGTATTTCATGATTACTCAAATTTTATATCGTACTGTTCTACTATCGGTTTATCTGTCAAAAGTCGATATCTGTTCAAATATTTGTGGAATAATTTGTATAAATCCTTCATCATACAGTTTTACTAGTGGATCTATATCTTCAAGTCTATCGTAGCTGCAAATATCTAGGTGTGCCATACTATCTCCCTTTAGGAGATCCTTTTCAACAATTCCTCTGATAACATCAGATTGTTCTTGTTCAGTGAGCGCTCTAAATCGCATAAGCAACTGCTCCATAACCCAGCGGTTATGTTCTGTGCGAGCCAAAATATCAATATCTTGCTTGCTAATCACACCTGTGGTTGTGTAGTCAATGCTTCTAACCTTCGTCCAAAGTGTATTTGCATTGTAGATATTACTCCACAGTTTGGCTGCATGACTCTTACCTCGCTTATTTTTACGACTATTTTCAATAACATTATTATCTCTATTAACTTGTTGATACATAACGTAATATTGGTCGCCCAACTCCTTGGCAATCTTATATGATAGCTCTGCAAGCTTGTCATCATAGGCCTGCTGAACCATTCCAAACGCTTTGAGACGTGTGTAGTACTTATTACTATTTTCAGAATAAGAAATGCTATTGATGATAGCTGCACTATGACGTTGATACACAAGCACCTGAATAGCATTCTCATAGACCTCATCGGGTAGATAGAGTGATGCTGCAACACTTTGATTATCTTGTGGCAGGCAGATGGATAGTGTAAAGCGAGCGTGCTTATTCTTTGCAGCGCACCTGAGATATTGCTGAACAATTGTACTCTCAATACCACCTTCGATAAACTCCCACTCTACATCTATAAAATCGCAGCCAAGATAGCTCTTCTGAGTGCAAATATCTTCATTATTCCACTCTGTAGACTCATATAGCTCGATACCACTCTTTATGTCATTGTTGCATGTGCGCAATCTCCACCTTGATAGTTCAAACATACTCTTAAAGCGAGCTTGAAAATATGACATCTCCTTTGAGCACTCAGTGTCTATAAATGTTATGCGTGTTCGGAGGGTCGGGTCGTTATTAAAATTTGGATAATGGGCAAGATGTGCAGCCTCAATAGCCATAGCAACACCCATCTTAGACATGCCAACAACCACTAGATGTACAAAATCTTTACTCTCTACTTTGATAGGCTTTACACCCTCCAGAGGGAGGTATCCATTATCACAACCATCAGAAAAGGTGAGATTCTTGTTTACAAATACGCGCTGTGCCCACTGCTCGTAGTAGTTGAAAGGTCTGAAGTCAATATACTTTTTAATCTTATCACTTATATCGGCAAATTGGAAGATGGAGAATGAGGTTTGATACTCAAACATTACTCTACATACCAACATCTCCCTTCTTGGCGGAGATTGACGTAACTGTTCAGAGATAATCTGCAAACAACTCATGTTTAGTGCGTCGTGGTTGCTTTTATATGCCTCATCCTCTACGCTGTCACCCAGGATAAAGAGCTCCTTTGCCCACTCTAAATGTAGGTCAGCAATATCATCTGCAGAGTTTTGCTCACCATAGTAGAGAACAACTCTACTCTCATCCTCATACGACAAAAATGAGGTTAAGAATTTGCGTAGCGACTCAACGTCACTATTTGTTTGAACAACAACATAATCGACACAATCTTTTCTATCAAAAATCTGCCTAATTAGGTCGGGGATAAGTTCATTGTTGCCCATTATAACTATAAAAGAGGACTTTTTTAGCTCTCGGTGATACCTGGTCAAACCCTTCTCCCATCTGTTTATATACCTCTCATATAGGCTGACGATTGATGATACAAGTACACCGTTGAACATCACTATGCCGAATAGCGCCAAGAGAAATGCTATAACTCTGTAAGCTGATGAGTCTACTGCGCTCAAATATCCAGGGTCAACACTGTGAAATAACATTGCCCAGATGATGTTAACATTGCTACCTGAGGTCTCTGCAAAAAAATCACTGCCAGTTAATTCTAAGCAGTATAAAATAGCCGATAGTGTCAGCGGTACTAATACAACAAAGAGGAGTATAAAGAGCAGGGTCTTAAACTCGCCTTTTGCCAACATTCTATCAATCTTTATACTGCGTCTAAAGAAACAACTCAGCATCAGTACAACAAGGATAACACCTAAGACGCCTAAGGAGCCTATTACAATATTTAACATAGTAGCCATTAATTAGAGGATATATCTATGCAAATTTAACAAAAATATTTTATTTGGACGAATATTTGTCCAATAAAGTCGGTCGCTGATGTTGGCTGTTTATTAACAAACTATTTAAGTAAATATTTCGCTACTCTTTTGATTTTAAGGATTTTTTTGTAATTTTGCCGCGAAAAATTAGGAATTAACACTTAAACATATAAAAATTATGACAATTACTGCTGCTGATATCAAAATCGGTATGTGCATTGAGATGGATGGCAAGACTTTCCTTGTTGTCGATTTCCAGCACTGCAAGCCAGGCAAAGGCCCTGCTTTCGTTCGCTCTAAGCTCAAGAACCTCGAGAACGGTCGCGTTCTTGAGAACACCTTCTCTTCTGTAGGTCAGAAGATTGAGCAGGTACGTGTTGAGCGTCGTCCTTACCAGTTTACTTATGAGGATGATCTTGGTGCTCACTTCATGCACTGCGAGACTTTCGAGGAGATTAACATCGAGAAGAGCCTTATCAACAACTATGACCTTATGGCTGATGGCCAGATTGTAGAGGTTATGTTCCACACTGAGAAGGAGACTGTTCTCTCTGCTGAGCTTCCTCCAATCGTAGATATGGAGGTTACCTATACCGAGCCAGGTATCAAGGGTGATACTGCATCTACAAACTCACTTAAGCCAGCTACTGTAAACACTGGTGCTACTATTAAGGTACCTCTCTTTATCAACACTGGTGACCGTATCCGCGTTGATACCCGTACCCGTGAGTACTATGAGCGTATTAAGTAGTTTTAGCTATAGTGTGCCACCTGGCACATCAAAAAAGTGGCGGATAGTATAGCACTATCCGCCACTAATTTTTTGCGTATCTAACACTTAAATGGCATTATTGGCAATAAGCCACTCTGCAATTTGTACGGCGTTCAGGGCTGCACCCTTTTTGATTTGGTCAGCAACGCACCAGAAGCTGAGCCCCTTCTCGTCAGTGACATCCTCGCGGATACGACCTACATATACAGGCTCTTTATGTGCGATAAATAGTGGCATTGGGTACTCTTTCTTCTCTGGATTATCTATTACGACAATACCCTCGGCAGCCTCAAAAGCAGCACGCGCCTCTGCAGGTGAAACAGGACGGTCAAACTCTACCCAAATAGCCTCTGAGTGTGCACGCATAACGGGTACACGAACACATGTTGCACTAACCTTGATGTCAGAGTGCATAATCTTGCGGGTCTCGTTAAACATCTTCATCTCCTCCTTAGTGTAGTCGTTCTCGGTAAAGACATCAATGTGAGGGATGACATTAAAAGCAAGCTGGTGTGCAAACTTCTCAACCTTAGGCTGCTCACCATTAGCTATTGAGGCGTGCTGAGCCTCAAGCTCTGCCATTGCTGTTGCGCCGGCACCACTTGCGCTCTGGTATGTTGCCACCTTTACGCGTACGATGTGTGCAACCTTCTCAAGGGCAGCAAGAGCTACGACCATCTGGATGGTTGTGCAGTTGGGATTTGCAATTATGCGACGTGGAGCGTTAAGTGCATCGGCTGCATTTACCTCAGGCACAACAAGAGGCACATCGCTATCCATGCGGAAGCAACTTGAGTTGTCAATCATCAGCGTGCCGTGCTTTGTGATTGTCGGTGCAAACTCCTTAGATACTGAACCACCGGCAGATACAAGGGCGATGTCCACACCCTTAAAGTCATCGTTGTGCTGTAGAAGTTTAATCTCTATCTCCTTGCCACGGAATGTGCGCTTCTGACCAGCACTACGTGCTGAACCGAAGAGCAATAGCTCATCGCATGGGAAGTTGTGCTCCTCTAAAATTCTCAAAAACTCTTGACCTACGGCGCCACTTGCGCCAACAACTGCTAATACCATATGCTGTTTTGTTTTATATATTTTTTACTCAAAAAATTCATCCTCAAGCTCCTTCTCCTCGACAGTCTCGTCACATACCTGCTCTGTCCAGAGTGCAGGACGAGGGAATGTGTCGTCGCGGTTGATAGCTATGTTCGGGTCATTGTATGTGCGTACAAGGAAGTCGCCGACAATAGGCAGTGCCATCATAGAGCCCTCGCCACGACGGCGCAGGTGTATCTGCTGGTCCTCACCGCCGACCCATGAACCTGCGACAAGATTTGGAGTGATACACATAAACCAAGCATCGCGGTTCTCGTTAGATGTACCGGTCTTGCCGGCAATCTCAACATCGCTAAGGCCAAACTGCCAACCCATACGGCGACCGGTACCGTTGGTGATTACATTCTTGAGCATTGTAATCATGGTGTAGGCGGTCTGCTTGCTTACGGCATCTTGCGATGTGGATGAGAAGTTGGAGATAAGGTTACCCTGACGGTCCTCAATATGTGTTACAAAGAGAGGAGAGTTGTACACACCCTCATTTGCGAATGTTGAGTAGGCGCTCACCATCTCAAATACATTACTCTCAAAAGTTCCCAGACAGAGGGCATATACGGGGTCAATATAGCTTGCAATACCCATGTTGTGGATAAAGTCGGCAACAGCCTCTGGCTGCTTTGCCTGCTTCATAATCCAAGCCGAGTAGTTGTTGCGGCTCAGTGCAAGTCCCCACTTAAGCGGGTGCAGAACACCGTCATACTCTACATTTCCAGCCTCTTTAGGTGACCATGCTGTACCTACTGAGGTCTCAATAGTCACCGGTAGGTTTGGTACCATAGTGCATGGGCTCATGCCAAGGTGGTCGATAGCAAAGGTGTAGATAAATGGCTTTACGGTAGAACCAATCTGTCGCTTGCCTTGCTTTGCCATGTCGTACTTGAAGTACTGGAACGATGGACCACCCACATAGGCCTTTACATGACCAGTTTGAGGCTCCATAGCCACAAAGGCTGCACGCATAATGCGCTTGTGATGCAGAATGGAGTCCTTTGGTGTAAGTAGTGTATCTCGCTCGCCGGCAAAGGTAAAGACCTTCATGTTGCATTTACGCTCAAACGATGCATAGATATCCTTCTCCGAAACACCATCTTTCTTCATGTTGCGGAAACGGTCAGAGTTGCGCATAGCTCGGCGAATAATCTTGTCTACCTCCTCCTTCTCAGTGTCGATAAAGAGTGTACGAGTCTCACACACCTGCTTATCCATAGCCGGCTGGATTACAGTCTGCAACTGCTTGTGCAGAGCTGCCTCGGCATAGCTCTGCATTGAGGCGTTGATGGTTGTGTAAATCTTCAGACCATCGCGGTAGATGTTGTACTCGCTGCCGTCAGCCTTGTGATTCTTGTGACACCAACCATAGAGAGGGTTTTCATTGTACTGCTTAAGCGCCTGCTCATAGTCCCACTCGGTGTAGAAGTTACGACGCTTAGGCTCGTCGGCTGTCATTACAAGACGTAGCATCTCGCGGAAGTAGGTCGCCTGACCATAGTTGTGCGATACTGGGCGGTAGTTGAGTGTTATTGGCAGAGCGCAAATAGAGTCGCACTGTTCGCGAGTAATAGCTCCGATATTTTGGATACGATTGAGCACAAGATTACGGCGCTTAAGTGCATTCTCAGGGTTGCGAACTGGGGAGTAACGGGTAGGTGCGTTTACAACACCCACGAGCATTGCTGCCTCCTGTAGGTTTAGCTCTGAAGGCTGTTTGCCGAAGAATGTTGCTGCGGCAGACTTGATTCCGTAGGCATTTGAACCATACTCGACAGTGTTTAGGTACATCGCCACAATCTCCTCCTTGGTGTAGTTGTGCTCAAGCTTTATGGCGGTAATCCACTCCTTGAGTTTATTGCCTACAAGGCGCAATGTGCGGGCAATCTTGCCGTCATTGCCCGAGGTGTTACGTGGAAAGAGGTTTTTGGCAAGCTGTTGAGTAATTGTACTACCACCACCCTGCTTTTGACCGAGTAGGAGAGTCTTAACTCCCACACGGGCAAGCGAACGGTAGTCTATTCCTGAGTGGCTATAGAAGCGCTCATCCTCAACGGCTATAAGAGCAGCCGCAAGAGGTGGTGTTGGTTGCCCAGCAATGTTGTAGATGGCTGTAGAGTCAGTAGGGTAGAGGTCTGAATACTGTACATAAGAGCGGTTTTGCACAAAGAAACTTCCAATAACCTTGCCATTGTCTGCATAGATTTCAGTGGCGAGGTTGCTCTTAGGATTCTCAAGCTCCTCAAATGATGGTATGCGACCAAATGCTCCAACGGCTGCGAGGGTGAGCATTAGTGCGGCGATAGCGACCGGAGTCATTGCAATAACCCACATCCAGCGGATTACTTTGCTCTTTGTTGTTTTGGTTGTATTTCTCTTTTTTGCCATAGTCATACTGTTTTAGAATGGAAGTCCCATGCCTGCCGAGAAGTAGACTCCCTTTTTGCCATGAGGCTTGTAGAGGGAGAGTGTAATCGCGGTAGTTGCCGATGAAGGCAATCGGAATATGTTTATATCAAAGGTTATATCGCCTCCGTAAGCATAAAGGCGGTTGCGTGTAGAGATAAGGTTTACCTTCTCAATCTCTGGGTAGGCGACAAAGAACTGCTTACCAAAAGATGCATAGTCAAAGCCGATATTTAGGCGTATACGCTTGAAATATAGCACAGTTGGTATACCACCCTCAGGATAGCATAGAGGGAATTGGTAGTTTATGCTCGTAGCTACATAGTCACGATTCTCAACCTCGGCAACCTGAAATCCTCGAGGGATAAGGCGTGAGGAGTGGAATGTGAAGTTTGAGGCAAGGAGTTTAGACTCAAAGCCGCCAATGGAGTTCTGGTATAGAGCTGCCACGCTAAGGGAGTGGTGAGGCAAAATGCCTGGAATATAGCCCTTACCGTAGATGGAAATTAGCTGGCCAAAGTCGGAGTTGGCAGGGTTAAAGGCGTAATTTGCAGATATTGCATATCCAAAGCGTGGTAAAAAGTCCTTGTGTGCCAGTGCCACCTGGTCCTGAAAACCAATTCCTGCCTGTAGCAGATGTAGACCCTCTGTGTAGCCAATAGTGGCGAGGTTGGTAATCTGCCCACCCTCCATAATTAGCTTATCGAGCTTAGCAACCAGACCATTGGAGTAACTCCATGCTACATTTATACCCAGCATACGGGTGTGATAACCACTCTGTAGGTATATCGGTAGTGAGGCTGAGGCGCTGATATTGTAGTAGCGCTTCTGCTTTGGAGCCTCAGGAAAGACAATCTCATACTTGCCCGTCTCTGGGTTTAACTCGTAAGTGTAGGCGGTGTACATCTGCTGCTGACCGCCATAGGAGCCGCTAAGCGAGAGATTAACGCCCAGACCATAATAGCGAAGGGTGCCCTTAAAGAAGTGTCCGTTGCTCTTGTTCCACCCCCATGTGGCAAAACCCTCTGTATTTGAAAGTAGGCTCTGTGACATAACTGTAGCTCCAAGGTTGAAGTTCATAGCACCCTCTTCTGTAAGCTCAAATGGATCATAAGATGCTGGCGCCCAAGAGTGTACGTTAAAGAGGTGGGTGAACTTAGAGTAGCGACGCGAGCGGTGAGAGTTGATACAATGCAGCGAGTCTGCACCCGCAAATCGCACGGTGTCCAGATTGATGACGTTCCACTGCTTGCGAGCAGGGTTGAGGATATTCTTTGGAGTTTTTGTTGGCGCAACTTTTATAAGTTTCTCCTTGTCAATCTGCTGCAAAGCAAGTTGATAACCATTTTTGTCGTATGTAGTCATCACCACGCCACCGTTAAATGTTGGCGCAGGGGAGAATGAACCGTAGATTGATGTCGAAATTTGGTACTGTTTGCCGGTTGCCAGGTCAAGGCAGTGGACCTCATCCTTTCCGGAGGCTATAGAGCCGAAGTAGAGAGTGCCGTTGTCCGCACGAAGGTCTGAAATGGTGATGTATGCACCCTCTGTAATGTGGCTATATGTCTTGTCGCTATTTACACGACCAATCCACATGCCGCTATCATCCGTAGCGATAAAGTATAGAGCCTCGGTGGCGTTATCATAGGCAAGCGAGTGTATCTCAATATTTGTTGGCAGATGTAGTAGTGTCTGCTTACTCTTGCTATCACCTCGGACAATGGCATAACTTCCATTGGCATAGTACTCTACCCAAGCAATATGATTTTTATCACCGATAGGTGTTGGATATAGAACGTTGCGATAACGCTTTATTGTGCGAGGAGTTCCATTGTCAAGGTCTACATAGCATAGGCGAGAGTTCACCCTCTGCTGATATAGACATGAGCGACGATACTCTGTCCACCATATGCGCCCACCCTCAATAGCTGGACGGGTGGATAGTTTTCCGACGTGGCAGATGCGCTGCTCTTCGCCGGTGTTGATATTTGTGCGGACAAGTGCAGCGGGCTTATCAATAGACTCCTTAATGGCAAAGATGCTGCGACTGCCAAAGAATACCGGGTGAGAGTATTTGGTATAGCTGCGTTGCTTTGGCGTTTTTACCATTGTCGAGCTATTCTCAACCTCTGGCAATGTAGACCAGTGGCGTTTAAGGTCTGTGAATGTCTCGCGTGTAAGGATTGATGTTTTGGTGTTGTATATCCTCTTCATCGACACCAAATGGGTTGCAATGACATAAGGGTGGCGAACAGAGTAGTCAACAATCTTGTCCCAAAAATTCTCGTTGTACTTTGTGTTGGCGTAGCTAGTGATTTGATAGCCAAGCTGATAGTGGTCGGGTATAAACTCGCGATACGAGCCACTGAACCACTTGTCATAATTCGTACGACGCAAAATATCATCTACATGGGCACGATAGTAGAGCGAAAATGATGGTTGCAGTGCGCGACCAAAGGTGCTCATGGCAGTTTCAGATACTACGGCATCTCCCTCAATACCCCATAGTGGCATAAAGAGTAGTCCGATAGTGGAACTCTGCTGACCGAGTATGTAGCTAAATGCCTTAACCCAGCCATGGTTGAGGTTGTTGTACTGCACGGCGTGGCGATACTCATGGGCAGCAAGCTGCTTGAGCCACGGCATTGAATAGCTCTCAATAGATGGCGCACTGATAATCTCCACACGCTTTGGTAGCCACATCACAAGACCATTTGAGAGCATATTCTCTGGGTGGATGACAAATGGGATATCCATCGGGCCATGTCTGAACCCAAAGTCTATTGATGGCTGTACTGCCTTGACATAGTGCATCATCTTGTAGGCCGGAGTAGCTGCAGTATCGGGATAGATAACAGAGATTTTGTTGCTCTTGATTTTACGCCATGACATACTCTCAGCATCGGCACCCCAAGAGTAGAACTGCGCCGAGGCGTTGCCACAATAGAGTAGTGACATCGCAAAAATGAGTATGTAGAGTATCCTTCTCACTATTCAAATGCAATATATCGCCAACCATTTGGCGTGTAACATCCAACTTTACCTATCTTGGTGTCGTAGTATAGAGTACCTACAGGCACGGCTGTAGATGGTAGTTGAGTGTTGTGGTAATGTGTTGATGATGGTGCTTTGTCAAAGGCTCCGAGGGTAAAGGGAACGAATGATACTGCCCAATATCTACCAAAGTCTACACCCTGTCGGGCATCATCCGAGCCGAGTTTTACCCAGCCGAAGTGTCGTTTTGGTAGGTATAACCCCTTGGGAGAGTAGACCTGTATACACGCAATGTCTGGAGCCTGTTTGCCTATAAGCATCGTCAGGCGGCAAGTCTCAGTGCCGTTCCAACCCTCAAAGAGGTGCCCGCCATCTACAAAGGTGGTGTATGGCTTGCTTGTGCTGTTATTCCATCTTCCTTTGCCACCACGTACAGAGAGCATAGTTGTACTTTCAAGCACGCCCTCTACGGTGTTGAATATCGGTTGCTCAGAGGTGTTAAAGCCGTAGTTGTAGCGCACATCCTGCCACTTATCCCACGAAGGATCTACGGGCTTAGATACGCGTACGCAACTGCTTACGACATTTTGCAGTGAGTCTACCTTTGCAGATAGCGCCACGACCTGCTCCATCATCTGCCTGCGTGACAGCCTTTGTGCCGTCGCTTGAATAGATAACAGTGCTAGTAGTGCAACTAATATTCCCCTTGTGAATCTCATAATTAAACCTTTTTCGACTTGCTATACCCCTCGTCAAGCAGAATCTGTAACACTCGGTCACGATTCTCGCCCTGGATGATTATCTCGCCATCCTTAACCGAGCCGCCCACGCCAATCTTGCGCTTAAGAGTCTTGCCAAGCTCTGTAAGGTCATCATCGCTGCCGACAAAGCCCTTAACCACAGTCGCAACCTTGCCTGCACGACCATGAGTGTCACGCCAGACGCGTAGGTTCTGCCTATCTTTTGGTAGGGTAGCAACCTGCTCTTGCTCGCCGTTATCGTATTCAAAATTTGGGTTGGTAGAGTATACCACTCCCAATCTCTCTTTCCAATCCGCCATAATTAGAGTTTAATGTGTAACATTAACGCCACAAAAGTAATCAATATTTTGTAGATTTCGGGGATATTTACTATATTTGTTTGCAACAAAATGTAATAGTATGAGCAGAAGAGCCGAAATTAGCGCCGAGCGGCAGCAACAGAGGATTGAAAAGATGCGCACGCGTGCCCTTGCATCTGGAAAGGTAGACCTTGCGACGTTGCCTGAGCCGCTGAGGGTTGAGGATAATAAAACGCTGGTGCGAGTATTTGTTGAGGGGTATGAGGATGTGGCATTTTGGCGCTGCATATTTGACAACTTTACCAATCCATATCTACGTTTTGAGATTTCAGTCCCTACGCGTGAAGATTTGCCAAAGGGTAAGAAGGTGCTGATAAATAATGCCGATAAGGCTAACCAGACATTGTTGCTCTGTATGGACTCTGATTTTGACTATCTGCTCAGCGATGACGACGAGCAGAGCCGTCTGATTATCGAGCATCCATATATGTTTCATACCTATGCATACGCTACTGAGAACTATCTCTGCTATGCCCCGTCGTTGCATAATGTCTGCGTCAAGGCGACCAAGAACGATACCCGTATTTTTAGTTTTGAGACATTTCTTGCTGACTACTCACGAACTATCTATCCACTCTTTCTGTGGTATGTCTACTCGGCAAGTAGGCACACAGAGAATGTCTTCCCATTGGCTGACTTTAAGTCATCGGTGCGTCTAAACTATCTGGATATTCCAGACAATGGACGCAATACAATAGAGTGGCTTGCCCGTCAGGTTGCTCGCCGAGAGCAAGCCCTTGAGTATCAGTATCCTGAAATCGCAAAGGAGATACCACGCTTCGGGGAGTATCTGAGGACAAAGGGTGTAGAGCCGGAGCTGACATACCTCTTTATGCACGGCCATACGCTGATGGATAATGTGGTGATGATTGTGTTGCACGATGTATGCGAGAAGCTACGCCAGATGTCGCTTGCCAAGATTGTCGCATCGTCAAAGGAGGGTATAGCACTCAATAACGAGATGAGCAACTACAAGAATTGCCTCCGCTCTATCCGCGACGTGTTACTTGATAACGACAACTACACCTCCTGCCCACTTTACAAGAAACTCAAGGCAGATATACAACGCTATATAGACTCTACCATTGCCACTCTTGGCGTAGCTACTGAAAAGTAGTACGCCAAAGTGTTAGCTAAACTTAATCACCTCATCAAGTCCAAGCTCTTTATACTGAGCTTGTAGCTCCTCATTGCGGTCAGACAGAATAAGTAACTTGTCGCCTACGTTAAGGATAGTGTTGCCTTGCGGAACGAAGTAATCACCGTCGCGGCAAACCATAATTACTAGTGTGTGCTGTGGCAGGTTAATCTTGCTCAGCGTGTTACCGGTAGCAAGCAGTTGCTCGTTCACATCCACCTCGGTAAATGCCGACTTCATACGATCTTGAAAAGCGTCACCAAATGAACTCTCGCGCTCTGTGCAAGCTACGCCGAGAGTGTTTGCCATGCCACTTACAGTGGTTCCCTGCAGGGTGAGCGATATGATTGTGACGATAAAGACAACGTTGAATATAAGCTCTGCGTTTGGTACATCAGCCACGAGCGGATATGTCGCAAAGATAATAGGCACAGCTCCACGCAGACCTACCCAACTCACATATGTTCGAGCCTTAAGGCTGAACTTCTTGAATGGCAACATGCAGAGTTGAACAGCTATAGGTCGTGCGATAAGGGTCATAAATAGTGCCACAGCACCGCCAAGAATCAGGGTTGATGGTTGGAGTAGTGAGCGTGTATTTACCAGCAGACCGAGCATGATGAACATGATGATTTGTACAAGCCAAGTCACTCCGTCAAAGAATGTTACAACGGTACGCTTATGGGCAATCTTCATATTTCCAACCACCAATCCTGCGATATATACAGCAAGGAAACCGTTACCCTCTACAAGTGTTGTAAATGAGAAGGTTAGAAATACAAAGGCGAGCAGAAGCACAGAGTATAGCGATGCATTTGAGATGTTAATCTTGTTCATTGTCCAGACTGCTGCGCGACCAAATCCGTAACCGGCAATAGCTCCGACAATCATTTGCACAAAGAATAGCACTATACTTGCACCTATGTTCATGCCCTCTTCGTGTGGGGAGAGCATTCCGACAAGTAGCAAAACAAGTATATATGCCACAGGGTCATTTGAACCACTTTCAAGCTCAAGGAGTGGCCTGAGGTTCTCTTTAAGTCCCTGCTTTTTTGTTCTGAGAATTGAGAATACAGAGGCAGAGTCTGTAGATGCCATTGTTGAGGCAAGGAGTAGGGCGAGCGGGAAGCTCAGCCCTACACCAAGCAATGGAGATATTCCGTAGATAAGTCCGCCAAGTATTAGCGCCGTAAGAAGCACGCCTACTGTGGCAAGGATTATTCCGGGGAGCATAACAGAGCGAATCTCTGAAAATTTGGTATCCATACCACCGGAGAAGAGGATGATGCTCAGCGCAATCATACCCATAAACTGCGTCAGCTCGGGTGAGTTGAATGAGAGTATATCGTATCCGAAAAATATACCCACGCCCAGGAAGAGCAACAATGCAGGTGTACCAAGTCGATAGGCTACCTTACCGGCAAGTACAGCCACAAAGAGCAGTATAGCTCCAATTAACAGAAAGTTCTCAGTTGTTATCTCCATCATCTTTTCTTAATCTCTATTTAATCACTTTTTGTTTTCTATTTTTTCATTATCGTTACGCCACAGAGCTCTTTATACTCTAACTCAGCATACTCAAATGCCTGCGCGGCTGCGAATGATTTATCGTGTAGCATTGTTATCATAACGCATAGCGCCGATACTTCGCATGTAGGTATAGCGAGTAGGCGGTTAATGTCGCCACTGCCGATAGCGTTGAGAACCTCCGAACGACGAGAACGGTCATATGAGAGGGTTTTAGTCTCAAGGAAACTCCTCTTTGCGGTGTGATATGGCTCACCAGTGCCGACCAATCTGCCAAGCAACCATATGCCACCGCCTACAGCTAGGGCGATACCTATAAGAACGATTGATGAATTGAGGTCGTCAAACTCCGGACCCTCAAAAATTATCATGCTAATCAGTGGAAGTGCTATGCCTAAGGCAATAACAAGTAGTGGTAATGCAATGCTCTTACGACGAGCTACAATATCCGAACACGAAGCATAGAGTGCTTCGTAAAATTTAATCCTATTCATTGGTTTTAATGTTGTTTAATTTGTAATTAGGTAATCTTTTTCTTCGTTTTGCAAAAATATTACCCTAATCACAATCGTAAACAACACAGAGTGTATAGATAGTAATCTATAACCCTGCTACAACAAATACGATAGAGAGAAGATTGTACAGAAAAATTTGGCTTTGAAGCAGAGCTTGCAATTGGTGTGTTGCCAACCTCAAGCCTCTGATGCTGAGCCCTTGCGCAAGATGTCGTAGAACTTGAAGCAGGAACTGTGATGCTATGGCTACTCTCGGCGGTGTTGTTGCACCTATGTGCACACTCTAACTGCTCTGTGTAGCGGTTTGCAACAACCTGTTGCTCATTGTGCTCGACATACTCCGTGCGCTCAGTGACAACAAATGCCCCCTGTCCGAAAATAAACGTACAGAGTGAAATGAAGAGTATGTGCACCAATCTTAACATCAGCGCAAAGATAATCTATCTCAAGAAAATATCCAAGAAAAATGTTACTTAAAGACAAAAAAAAGGAACGGCTCCGTCGGACCGCTCCAGAGGGGTGAATATTGTAGTACAATATCACGATGCCGATGCCACTTTAATTAACTAACTCCATATTCATTGAAAAACGATTTTCCGTAATGTGTGACGGATCATCGGCATTGCAAATATACTTATATTTCATATTTTCTGGAATATAATCAGAAAATATGATAAGGGGGGGGGTAAAATAAGAATTTCTTATAGTGAAACTGACCGTTTTTCAGTGTGGATCTATAAGCTTTTCTTACTTACCAAAGTATTTGTTAAGCAGGTAGGCAAGACGGTAGCCAGCGTACTGCATCTGCTTATTTACCAGCTCTGTAGAGAGCTCAATTGTGTTATCTTTCAGAACAGGTGTGTTGTGTGGATTCCACTGGTAGATAACCTTATTATCGTTACCAATCTGGTATACCCAGTCGTGAAGGTCGCCCTTGACAATCTTCTTAATCTCACCCTTCTTAAGCACATCAAGCTCCTCGGCAATCTGGTTGTCCTTCTTGCCCTTGTGAATGAGCTGTGGCATCTTGTCATATAGACCGTGGAACGCCTTATACTTCTTACCATTGAGTGTGCAAGGCCAGAAGCAGCGAGGACCTGGAACATATGAGTGGGTAGGGCAGTGCATATCGCCAACAAAGTGTAGGAGCATTCTAAGGTTCATCACAACCGCGCTGTCAGTTAGCTGCTTATACTTGCTAAGGTTGTAGTCGGCAATCTTGAGTGCGTGGATACAATCGCCCTTGTAGAGGCGTGGATTTGGATCGTAGACGCCCTGCTCGTCAACATTGTAGACATGCCAAGCAGTTGTGTAGGCGATAGGCTCATCTCGACGGTGAGTGTCCATCCATACCGCCTCCTTCTTCAGGTCGTAGTTCATATACTTAGAGATGTTCTCCTTAGCCTTCTCTGTCAGGTTGCGCTGTGCAATCTCTACAATTACGCGGTGACCTACGCCACCCCAACCAAATGCCTCAATTGAGAGCATTGCAATGGTTGCAAAGATAAAAAATTTCTTCATGGTCTATTTGTTTTAGTTATTGATTTTAGATTATTTCAAAAGCAATCTCCATCATATCTGTAAAGGTCTTCTCGCGCTGCTCGGCTGTAGTATCCTCATGGGTTACAAGCGAGTCGGATATTGTGCAGATACATAGCGCCTCGTTACCACTTCTTGCAGCATTCATATATAGCGCCGATGCCTCCATCTCAACTGCAAGCACGCCCATCTTCTGCCAGCTCTTCCACGCCTCTGGGTCGTCGTTGTAGAAGATTTCGCTAGCAAGAATATTACCTACGCGGAAGTTGATGCCCATACTCTCAGCCTTCTCAACAGCTGCGCGGAGTAGGTTGAAGTCGGCGATTGGGGCAAATGTGCCAGGGAGACGGAACTGCGCTGCAAAGTTTGAGTTGTCACACGCGCCCTGGGCAATAACAATATCGCCGACATGCAAATCTGGATGATAAGCTCCAGCAGAGCCTGTGCGGATAATGCGTTTTACACCATAAAAGTTGTATAGCTCGTGAGTGTAGATGCCAATTGAAGAGATTCCCATTCCGTGTCCCATAACTGAGACTTGCTTGCCCTTGTATGTGCCTGTATAGCAATACATTCCACGCACTTGGTTTACAAGTGTCGGATTTTCAAGGTAGCGCTCAGCCATAAACTTAGCGCGCAGCGGGTCGCCCGCCATAATCACCTTCTCGGCAATCTGTCCATATTCAGCACTGATGTGTGGTGTCATAATATTTGTAGTTTTTTAGTTATTTTGTTCTTGTTATTGTATTCAAAACCTCACCCTTGCTGTTTATCATATGCAGGCAGAGGCTCTTTTTATCTGCAGCAAGCACCGAGAAGCCTGGTACGGGGCTACAGAATTTAGTGCCCTCAATAGCCTTTACACTACGACCTCGTGCTGCGGATGAGTTTACGATGTAGTCTATCTTGCAGTCGCTCCTTCGGATATGCTGGAAGTTGTGAATATGTCCACAGATGTAGAGGTCTACCTTCTGCTCATATTTGCGAAGTGTCTCTCCTACACGGTTCTGCATATCTCGGCGCTCCTTGCTGCTCTTACCCGTATCTGCATATATCGGGTGGTGACCGACAACAATAACCCAATCCTCAGTTGCGCTGCTAAGTACAGTATTAAGCCACTCTAACTGCTCTTTGTAGTCCTGCTTTGCAACATCGGCGTAGTATGCATCTTTGCTACGACGGTATTTCTCAATTATTGGTGTGGTGTCTATCATTACAAGGCGAAGAGTAGCACCCTTAACTTTATAGACCTCAGTATAGTATCGGTCTGGCATACACCAGCGACGACTGATATCAGAATACTCAATAACTGCCTTGGTATTACCACGATACTCGTGATTACCCATTACAGGCAGCCACGGAATCATCAACTTCGGATGGCTGTATATAAGCTCGTAGTTTGTCATCCATAGAGGGTCCTGCACGCTCTGTATACCATCAAAGTGGTGAACATCGCCCGCTGCGACTACACAACGCGGAGATATCTTCTCGGCCATCTGTCCCATAACCTCGGCAATAGGCTTCTGGTCGTAGTATCCATTTCTACCAGAATCACTGATAACGAAGATATTGATATCTTTTTTCAAAGATTTCCATACCTTTGAGTTGCTTGATACAGCGCCAAACCAGACAAATAGTAGAACGGTAAATGTTATAAATTTTCTCATAAACACTCTGTTTTGTATCCTCTTAAATCGTACAAAGATAATAAAAAAATCAAAATTTTCTATTTTGAAATTGCAATTTTTTTAGTATCTTCGTGCAAATTTATTTGCAAAAACTATGGATGTTCGCATAGCAGAAGATTGGAAACAGATCCTCTCAGAGGAGTTTGATAAACCATATTTTGAGCAACTTACGGATTTTGTTCGTGCTGAGTATGCCGCGGGCGAGGTCTTCCCAAAGGGGAGGGATATCTTTCGTGCCTTTGATAAGTGCCCATTTGAGAAACTGAAGGTGGTAATTATCGGTCAAGACCCATACCACGGTGTGGGTCAGGCAAATGGACTCTGCTTCTCTGTTGGCGAGGGTGTGCCATTTCCGCCATCATTGCAGAATATCTTTAAGGAGGTCAATGCTGATACGGGTGCACCTATCCCCACAAGCGGAAACCTTGACCGCTGGGCAGAGCAGGGTGTGCT
>CAJGDC010000009.1 GCA_904502005.1 uncultured Alistipes sp. | reverse complement strand
TTTAGATACCCATCTGAGCCAAGTAGCCGCGAAGTGTCTCAAGGACATTGCTCTTGACGCTGATGAAGTTGTTAATACCCTTTGCCTGAAGCTCCTCTGTGCAAGCAGGTGCGCCTGCAACTACGAGGATAGCCTTACCACCAAGAAGCTCCTGAACCTGTGGAGCAACTGTTGCGTAGTCATCATCTGATGCGCAAACTACTACAATCTGGGCCTCTGATGCCAATGCCTCCTTAACGCCCTCCTCTACACTTGCAAAGAAGTTGTTATCCTGAACACGGATACCGGCGCAAGCGAAGAAGTTGCAAGAGAACTGTGCACGTGCACGAGCCATTGCGAGGTTACCGCATGTGAGCATAAATGCCTTAAGCTCCTTGCCACTGCGATCAACGCCGAAGCGCATAGCCTCGAATGCCATAGCACCACGATAAGGTACAAGAACATTGCCCTCAGCAGCAACGCGAGTTACAGCAGCAGCCTCAACAGCAGCATCTGCAACCTCGTTGAAGTTAGGATACTGGTTTGCACCAAGCAGAATCTGACGGCGAGTAGCGATAGCCTTATCCTTAGCAGCTGCAGAAGCCTTTACGCGCTCTACAACATATCCAGACTCGAATGCTGCTACATAGCCACCCTTCTCCTCAAGCTCGAGGAAGAGCTTCCATGCCTCATTAGCGATAGTCTCAGTAAGGGTCTCGATGTAGTATGAACCACCAGCAGGGTCAACAACCTGATCGAAGTGGCTCTCGTGCTTAAGAAGCAAGCTCTGGTTACGAGCGATACGCTGAGAGAACTCAGTAGCTGTAGTGTATGAGTGGTCAAATGGAAGTACCTCAAGAGAGTGTACACCAGCGATAGCTGCACTCATAGCCTCGGTAGTACCACGAAGCATATTTACGTATGGATCGTATACGGTCTGGTTCCAAGCAGAAGTACGAGCGTGAACAAACGCCTTGCAAGAGCAGTCGCAAGCTGGCTCATACTGCTTTACGATGTTAGCCCACAAAAGACGTACTGCACGGAACTTAGCCATCTCCATGAAGTAGTTTGAGGTAACAGCAAAGGTAAAGCGAATCTTACGAGCAGCCTGATCAACAGTAAGGCCTGCCTCCATAAGGCGAACAAGGTACTCGTGCGCTACAGAGAGACCGAAACCGAGCTCCTCAACGATTGTAGAACCGCTATCAGAGAATACATTTGCAGACACATTAACAACGTGTACATTCTTGTACTCAGCTGTAACCTTTACAAGCTCAGCGATACGGCTGATGCACTTACCACCCTGGCAGTCATCGCACCAAACGCCCTTCTGAGAAAGGTGCTTTACGATTGGGTCGATAGCGAAATTAACGCGAAGGTCATCCTTTGCCACGCCATCCTTCTCAGCCTTTGCAAGCACAAGGGCAGCAATCTTAGCCACGCCCTTACCGCAGAAAGTAAGCTCAACAGCAGAAAGAACGATACCAGCCAAAAGAACATCAAGGTCCTCAGCTGTAAACTCAGCCTCAGCATTGCAGAAGCAGAAGCCTAGTGAATCAACACCTGCATTAAGCATCTTCAGAGCAGTCTCGTTAGCAGCCTTAGGGCAGCATACAGAGATTGTCTGGTGTGTCAGCCAGCTATTGTCGCCGCTAACACCTCTCAAATAAGGGAACTCACCAGCCTGAGTACCCAAAGTCTTCAGACCCTCAAGGTTCTCTGCGCGGTAGTATGGACGGAGGTTAAAGCCCTCAGTAGTCTTCCATACCAACTTGCGCTCATAGTCAGCACCCTTAAGGTCAACAGCTATCGCCGCCTCCCATGCCTCGGTAGAGACCTCTGGGAACTCAGCAAATAACTTTTCACAATTGGTTGTTGCCATAATCTTTAATTTGTTTATAGTTTAAGGTGAAAAAATTTGTTCTGTTTATTAATCAACTTTATAAAATCGCGTAAAGTTAGCGACTTTTTTCAAGAAATCAAAATATTTCGCAAAATAGTTATCCGTCCACCCAAAACACTAGTGTTTTAGACAGACGGATACTACATTTTGTGCCTTGCAGCACACTATTTCAAGAGGACTACTTTGTAGCAGACTCCAAACGCTTCATCATCGCAAACATAAAGAGCGCTGAGAGCAGACAGAGAACGATAAATACTGACCAAACAACAGTAAGTGAGATACCACCCCAGAGGAAGCCACCTACAGATACGAGCCAGTTACCGATAGCAGTAGCTACAAACCAACCACCCATCATAAGACCCTTGTACTTTGGAGGAGCAACCTTTGACACAAATGAGATACCCATTGGTGAGAGCAGGAGCTCAGCAAAAGTAAGCACAAGGTATGTAGAGATAAGCCAGTTTGGATTTACAAAGATAGCAGCATCGCCAGCAACCGCCTGAGCATCAGGAGTAAGCAGACCTACAGATGCAAATGCCATAACAGCGAAACCAACTGCAGCAACAAGCATACCGTAAGCAATCTTACGAGGTGCTGAAGGCTCCTTACCACGCTTTGCAAGTGCACCAAAGATAGCAAGGCTAACTGGTGTAAGAGCCACAACATAGAATGGATTAAACTGCTGGAAGATAGGAGCGCTAATTGCTACGCTACCCTCAACATTAAGCGCCTTATAAACGAGCACTGCAACAACAGCTACAAGCACTGCAAGAGATGCGAACTTACCCTTCTTCTCCTCGCTCTGGAACACAGAGAAACCGGCATAAACACCAATAATCACGAGAACCAAGTTCCACACATTAAAGAGTAGACCCTGAACACCCTCAGAGCTCTTAGCAGTAAACTCATCAGCAAAGTAAGTCAGTGTAAGACCATTCTGGTGGAATGCCATCCAGAAGAAGATTACAACGGCAAATACAAGACACAGAGCAACAACACGCTGCTTTGTCTCTGCAGGAGTTAGATTATCTACAGCAGCTGCAGCTTCGCCCTTCTTAGCCTTACCACCCTCAACGTGACGGAATGTAGGACGGAAGATGTAATAGATTGCAATTGAGAGAATTAGCGATGCACAAGCCACAGCAAAAGAGAAGTGATATGCATCATTTCCAGAGTAGCCAAGGCTCACCTCCGCCCACTCCTTAATCTTCACAGCTGCAGTCGGAGCAAAGAGGGCACCGATGTTGATTGCCATGTAGAAGAGAGAGAAGCCAGAGTCACGCTTTGCAGCATACTGTGGATCGTTGTACAAATCACCAACCATAACCTGCAAATTACCCTTGAACAGACCTGTACCAAGGCTGATAAAGAGCAGCGCAGCGAGCATTGCAAGCATAGCAAATGTATCACCACCCAAAGGCAATGAAAGGAGCAGATAACCTGCAAACATAATGGTGATACCGATGGTTACCATCTTACCAAAGCCAAACTTGTCAGCCAACATACCACCTACAAGTGGCATAAGGTATACAAGGCCGAGGAAAGTTGAGTAGATGGCACCTGCTACACCTGCATCAAGACCGAAGTTTGCACGCAAGAAGAGTGCAAAGACTGCAAGCATAGTGTAGTAACCAAATCTTTCGCCAGTGTTAGCCAGCGCAAGGGCGTACAACCCTTTTGGATGTCCTTTGAACATAAGTTTATAGTTTTATAAGGTTAAAAATTGCAAAATTGCACCCAAAGATAACAATAATATTTAGAATTGCAAAATTTGATATTATTGCCTAAAAATTGTATCTTTGCTGTTGCATTTTATAAACATAGAACAAATATGACTCTATCTCAGATAGCAATAGTGCTCTCAATACCATTTTTAGGTACTATTATCGGCTCTGCCAGCGCCCTTATTTTGGGTAAGAGCAGCGCTGCAAAGATGCAAAATATTCTACTTGGTTTCGCCTCGGGTGTGATGGTTGCCGCATCGGTTTGGTCACTGCTCATTCCAGCCATAGACCACACAGAAGCAGCAGGTGGCATAGGTTGGCTTCCTGCACTTGTGGGTCTACTTGGCGGTATGGCATTTATGCTATTACTCGACATGTTCACGCCACACCTACACATCGATAGTCCAACCCCAGAGGGTGTTCCCTCATCATTGGGTAAATCTACAATGCTAATGCTCGCTGTGACGCTACACAACATCCCGGAAGGCATGGCTATCGGCGTGGTTTTGGCGGGTGCACTATCGGGTCAGACAGATATGAATATGGCTGCCGCCCTCGCCCTTGCAGCCGGCATAGCGTTACAAAATGTTCCCGAGGGAGCTGTTATATCATTACCTCTCCGCTCGCAGGGGCTATCACGTATGCGTTCATTCTCATATGGTGTGGCTTCAGGCGTTGTAGAGCCTATCTCTGCAATTATCACCATATTACTGATTGAGCAACTTATCGGAGCCTTCCCGTATATGCTCGCCTTTGCTGCCGGTGCAATGATTTATGTTGTGGTTGAAGAGCTCATCCCTGAGGCTCACTCAGGCAAGCACTCCAACCTCCCAACCATTGGTTTTGCTATCGGCTTTGCCGCTATGATGGTGCTCGACATTGCACTGGGATAGTTTTCCAACTTACTAAAAACAAACCGAATAGAGAGATTTCCCTATTCGGTTTGTTTTATAAAATCCAAGACCAACTACTTCTCCCAGTGAAATGGGGCAAACTGTGTATCGCTGTTCTTCCAACTTGGTTTACGTAGCGCGTAGATAATCAGCGGCACGATAATCACCACAAGGCAGCCCACAACAAGTATTGTTACCCACGTCTTAGGGCTTCCGGTAGAGATTTGCGCTGGAGGGATAAAACTAAGCACAAAGGCTAGCAGTGAGCCGCAGAAACCCAGGCCCGCAATAATCCACATTACAAGATTTCCACCCAGACGGAAAGGTCTATCAGCACCCTTAAGTCTATAACGGAGTACTATTGCCGCCGCAAAGAGCATCATATACATTATCAAGTAGAGCGAGGCTGTCATCTGCGATAGTATCTGGTAGAAGGACTGGACGCTCGGCATAACTACAAACAGCAGCGAGAGCAGTGTTACGATACAACCCTGAATGAGCAGAATATTGCGCTGCACACCATTCTTATTGCTCTTCTGGAAAAATGGAGGCAAGTAGCCAGCCTTACCCACCGTAAATATTCCCTTAGATGGTCCGGCAACCCATGTAAGCACACCTGCAAGCACTCCAAACATCAGCGCAATGGCTATCAGTGGAGCCGCCCACGACATATGCAGGTACTCAAAGTATTTATCAAAACCTATAAGAAGTGACTGAGTTAGCGAAACCTCCTTCGCCGGAATGACAAAGCCCAGAGAGAATGTACCCAAGATAAATATTGCCACGGTAATAAGCGAGCCGATGATAATAGCCTTAGGATAGTTGCGCTTAGGATTATTCACCTCCATAACATGTATACCCATCATCTCCATACCGGCATAAAATAGGAAGATACTACTTGCAAGGACCAGATTATCAAACTTTTTCAGGTCAGGAAAGAACCCTGCACTCATATCCATATTGTTGTGACCACCCGTAGCAAGATAGATGATACCCAACACAATAAGCAGTGCAGCAGGGATAATCGTTCCGATAATACCACCCCACTTACTTATTTTACCTACCCAATCCAGGCCCTTAAGTGAGATAAATGTGGCTGTCCAATATATCGCCAGCACCACCACAAGGGTAAACATTTTATTCGACGCTAGAGCCATATCTGCCTGTTGATTCATGCCGATAAAGGCTATAGATACTGCACCGAAGGTTAGCACCGTAGGGTACCAAATAGTAGACTGAATCCACTGTAGCCATATAGCCAGAAAGCCAGCCTTGGCTCCAAACGCCTCGCCTATCCAGCGGAAAACACCGCCCTCTTTGTCGCTAAACATAGCCGCCAACTCTGCCGCCACAAGAGCTGTAGGAATCAAAAACACCAGGGCCGCAAAGAGATAGTAGAATGCTGAGCCTAAACCATATACAGACTCAGCAGCCAAACCTCTGAGACTCACCACTGCTGTCACATTCATAATCGCCAGCGTAGCCACCGATAACTTAAAAGTAGAATTGTTACTCTTATCCATAAGCAAATATTTTTAGTGATTTGCCTGCCTATAGAGCAACTTTCAAGCCAGAGTTTGCTATTAAAACAACAAAGGGCAGCCCTGCTACCCTTTGTTATTAAGAAACGTATTAAAAACCTCTTCGCTTAGTCCCATATTGGAGAAACCTCCGTCGTGGTAGAGATTTTGCATCGTAACCTTGCGCGTAAGGTCGCTAAAGAGCGTTATGCAGTAGTCTGCACAATCATCTGCATTGGCATTCCCCAGAGGCGACATCGCCTCGGCAAACTCAAGCATACCTCCCATACCTGCAATTCCTTTACCCGCTGTAGTATATGTTGGCGACTGCGACACAGTATTTACCCTCACCTTGCGGTCACGACCATATATAGCGCCAAAACTGCGAGCCACAGACTCCAGCAGCGCCTTAGCATCAGCCATATCGCTATAGCCTATAAAGGTACGCTGTGCAGCCATATAGGTCAGTGCAACTACAGAACCCCATTCATTGAGTGCATCTTTAGCATAGAGTACCTGCAGCACCTTATGGAACGAAACGGCTGAAATATCGAGCGTTCTATCAAGAAATGTATAGTTCAGCGACTGGTAAGGGATACTCTTTCGCACATTTGGCGACATACCCACAGAGTGGAGCACAAAGTCAAACTTTCCACCAAAGTGCTCCATCGCCTTATCCACCAACGCCTCTAAATCCTCAACCTTAGTGGCATCAGCCGCGATAATTGGCGCATTACACCTCTCTGCCAGCTTTGAAATTTCACCCATACGAAGTGAAATCTCCGTATTTGTCAGTACAATCTCGGCACCCTCCTCAACAGCACGCTCGGCTACCTTCCACGCGATTGACAAATCGTTCAGAGCTCCGAAAATAATTCCCCTCTTGCCTTTTAACAGATTGTATGCCATAAAATTATAATTTCAACTATAAGGCATGCGCCTTATAGTTCGTTAGTCCTCATCATCGAACTCGATTGGAGATGGGCGGCGCTCCTCCTCTTCCTCCTCATCATCCTGAATCTGATCTGCGCCCTTAATCTCGTCGTCGTAGTACTCCTTATCGTCGTCGTCATCAGTAAGGTCGTCAATCTTCACATCAATCTTTACAAGATAGCTGACCTCTTCAGTCTCAAAAGGCACGGCAAAGAAGAAGTCTCCATTAGGCTTATCAATACGCATCATCGCCTCCGCATATCCGTGAGGATAGAATGCCTTCACCGCCTCCTGAATCTCAAGTGGAAGATTGTTAAAACTGATTACTGATTTTCTTTTATTAATTGTTGTTGCCATGTTTTGTATAGTTTTGTTTATTGTTTATCATCAATTTCGGGTGCAAGTATAAGCAAAAATTTGTTATCCCGCCAATTTCAAAGATTTTTTTTGATTTTTTTTTGATTTTGCGTTCAAATTAAAATAAAATATGTATTTTCGTGCGATGTGAATATATAGATATGGTAGACTATAGTGAAATAGGGAGAGAGATTGAGTCGCTGCGTGAGCAGCTCAACTATCACAATCGTAAATACTACGTGGACAATGCGCCCGAAATTTCGGACTACGAGTTTGACCTTTTAATGCGTCAACTTACAGACCTTGAGGCTGCTCATCCTGAGTTTTACGACCCCCTCTCACCATCCGTTCGCGTAGGTAGTGACCGCACTGCTGAGTTTACATCTGCAGAGCACCGCTACCCCATGCTTTCACTGTCAAACACATACTCTATTGAGGAGTTAAGCGCCTTCATTGAGCGCATAGAGCAGCAATCTGGCACCACAGAGTTTGTTTGCGAGCTCAAGTTTGACGGCACAGCCATAAGCCTTACCTATGAGCATGGTCGTCTTGTTCGTGCCGTTACTCGTGGCGATGGCACTACGGGCGACGATGTTACAGCAAATGTAAAGACTATCCGATCTATTCCGCTTGTGCTTACCGGCGATAATATTCCAGAACTCTTTGAGATTCGTGGTGAGATATTTATGCCCTACGCCTCTTTTGACCGCCTAAATAGTGAGCGCGAGGCTGCTGGCGAGCAGTTATTTGCCAATCCTCGCAACGCTGCAGCAGGAACGCTCAAGCAGCAGCAGTCGGCTGTTGTTGCTAAGCGCGGACTTGACTGCACACTATACCAAATGGCGGGAGATAACCTTCCATTCACCAACCACATTGAGAACCTTGAGACTGCACGTCGGTGGGGTTTCAAAGTTTCGGAGCACATGACTCTATGCCGTGGTGCTAAGGAGGTTATAGACTATATCAACTACTGGGATGAGGCTCGCAAGACACTTCCATATCCTACCGATGGCGTTGTTATCAAAGTTAATAACTTCGCCTTGCGAAAATCTCTCGGCTTTACAGCCAAATCGCCTCGTTGGGCTGTAGCATATAAATTCAAGGCCGAGAGCGCACTTACACGTCTTATAAGCGTAGATTTTCAGGTCGGCAGAACGGGTGCAATAACCCCTGTAGCAAATCTTGAACCGGTACTTTTAGCAGGCACAACGGTAAAAAGAGCGTCACTACACAATGCCGAGCAGATTGCTGCGTTAGATATAAGGATAGGCGATATGGTATACGTTGAGAAGGGTGGCGAGATTATTCCGAAGATTACCGGCGTAGAGCTATCGGAGCGACAGAGTGATAGCACACCATTCAATTATATCACCGTCTGCCCAGAGTGCGGTGCTGCGCTTGTGCGCTTTGAGGGCGAGGCGAAGCACTACTGCCCTAACCAGAGCGGTTGCCGACCACAGATTCTTGGTCGCATCATACACTTTATTCGTCGCAAGGCGATGAATATTGACGGACTGGGTGCCGAAACAGTTGAGTTGCTCTTTGAAAATGGACTTATTGCAGATATTGCCGACCTATACACCCTAAGGGCTTGCGACCTTGCAGTACTTCCTCGCCTGGGCGAGAAGTCGGCAGACAATATCATCAGCAGCATAGAAGTGTCAAAGAGCGTACCTTTTGCTCGGGTACTCTTTGGCTTAGGTATTCGCTTCGTAGGCGAGACCACTGCGAAGTATATGGCATCGCACTTCAAGAGTCTTGACGCCATAATGGCTGCCGATACCACTACACTTCAAGAGGCTGAGGAGGTGGGTGATAAGATTGCTCAAGCTATTATAGAGTACTTTGCAGACCCTGTAAATCTCGCCATTATTGAGCGTCTACGTGCCGCTGGACTAAAGTTTGAGAGTGAGCAGACACAACGAAGCTCCGATATACTTGAAGGCAAGAATGTCGTTGTCTCTGGAAAGTTTACTCTCCACTCTCGCGAGGAGTTAAAGGCTCTTATTGAGCGTCATGGTGGCAAAAACCAGTCTGGCGTGAGTAGCAACACCGACTTTATCGTTGCAGGCGAGAATATGGGTCCTGCAAAGCTGCAGAAGGCTGAGAAGTTGGGCGTAACGATTCTCTCTGAGCAGCAGTTTATAGAGCTATTGGGCGATAGTGGCACAGCGCCACTACAGACTGCAATAGCAGAGCCACAACCTAAGGCTGAACAAGTTATACAGACAAGTTTGTTTTAAGAATATGACAATTATAGATAAATTTTCGGGCGTAGGTGTTGCATTGATAACACCTTTTGACAGCAAGGGAAGCATAGACTTTGCCGCCTTAGCTGCAATTATCGACAGAGTTGTTGAGGGTGGTGTAGACTACCTGCTTGCCCTGGGAACCACCTCCGAAGTTCCGACTCTAACAGCCGCTGAACGCATTGCTGTTTCTCGTTTTATTGCCCAGAGAGTAGCTGGCAGGTTGCCTCTTATCGTAGGTATTGGCGGCAACTGCACCGCAGATGTTGTATCTACACTCCGCAGTTGGGACTTTACTGGCTATGATGCTGTACTGAGTGTTAATCCATACTACAACAAGCCAAATCAAGAGGGCCTTTATCGCCACTTCAAGGCTATCTCAGAGGCTTCACCATTGCCAATAATGCTCTACAACATTCCTGGACGTACGGGAGTCAATATGACCCCGCAGACCGTTGCCCGCATAGCGGCAGCATGTCCAAACGTCTTCGGCATTAAGGAGGCATCGGGCAACACAGAGCAGATGGAGGCCGTTGTGAAGGCTGTAGCAATGGTCCGCGAGGATTTTATCCTTGTAAGTGGAGATGATAGTCTTACTATTGAGGCTATTCGTCGTGGTGGCAAGGGTGTGCTCTCCGTGCTTGCGCATCTCTATCCGGCAGATGTAAAGCAGATGACAACACTTGCTCTGGAGGATAATTTTGACAAGGCAGAGTATATGCTCTCTCGATTAAGTGCTATTACCGACTCTCTCTTTGCAGAGGGCAACCCTGTCGGCATAAAAAATGCACTATCAACAAAGGGACTCTGCACCCCGACTGTACGCTTACCGCTTGCCGAGGCGAGTGTAGAGTTAGATATTAGACAAAGAATTGAGATAATAAAGTATGAGTCTTAAGCAGCTACTTATTCTGCTCTGCGCAGCACTTATTTCACTAACCGCAGTAGCCGAAGTACCAGATAACGACAAGATTTTTGCCGCCATAAACGACAGCAATTCAGAGTTCTATTACCCCAATCTGATGATGCGTTACAAGGCTGGCGAGCCACTTACCGATGAGCAGTATCACTACCTCTACTACGGCTACGCATATCAGGCGGCATATCGTCCTCTGAACGATAATCCCGGTATGACCAAAGTGCAGAATATCATGGCTCGCATAGCCATTGACACGCCTTCAGTAGTAGATATTGACCAACTTATTGCCGCATGCAGTGAGGCTATGGAGTTAGACCCATTCTCGCCAAAGTTGCTCAACATTATGGCATATGCATATGGAACGGCTGGTGACAGCACTCGTGAGAAGATATACGCAGACCACCTTGCCGCTATACTGCGCACAATAGCCGCTTCAGGCACCGGAGCTAAGGAGAAGGAGCCGATGCATATCATCTTCTTCTCGCATGGTGTAGATTTTATAGCCGCTAAGGGTTGGAATCAGCGCAAAGGTAAGATTATCAGCCGAAATGTGGAGTTTATACCATTTGAAGTTCCAAAAGAGAAGCTCAAGGGCTTCTACTTTGATTACAGTCGTGTCTACTGGAACAAGCCTGACGACTACACCTTTAAGCGTGAGCGCACTTGGCAGTTTAACAACCTCAAACCGAGAGAATATAAATAGAGCATGAAACGTTTTTCACTATACACACTTCTACTAACACTTATTTGCGCGGCTTGTAACCCCGTAGAACCTGTACCAAATGACTCACTATCAATACTTAGCGGAGTTACAAACAGCACTCTCAACTTTGATGGTGAGGCTGGCTCTCAATCAAGCTTTTCGATAAGTTCAAAGCTCGCATGGGAGATTCTTGATACCCCAGGAGTTGAATACAGCCCCGCAAGTGGTGAAGCGACAGACAAGGTGACAATTACCGCTACTGTCAAGGATGCCAATCTAACACTTCAAACTCGCAAACTTGGCGATGTGGTTATCCGCCTCTCACGCACCCGTTTTACTGGTATTGAGGCGCACCAGAAGCCTCTGATAATCCTTGATGAGCAGTACCAAGAGTCTATATCTATAGCTGCGGAGCAAGGCAAAGCCACAAATATAACATTTGAGTGCAAGAGTAGTGACTTTGAGGTGATTACTGAGGGAGATATTCTCTGCACAAAGGCAAAATCCGCTGGCACAAACAAGTATAGCATCTCCGTCAGCGCAACAAAGGATAACCTCACGGCTGCTCCTAATAGAGCCGGATATATCGGTTTTAAGGTGAACGGACAGCGCCTAGAGGGTAAGATTGCTGTGATTCAGAAGTCCGCCATAACCTTTGACTGTAGCAGAATACTAATCAACGGCACAGCAGAGGCTACTAAGGTTCTAAATATCAACACGCCATTTGATTTCACCGTTTCAAGCTCTTCGACTCTTCTTACCGCTACACGAGGTGATGGGCAGAGCCTAATTCTACAATCCAAGGAGCGTAATAGTAGCAACAAGGAGCGTAAGATTGCAGAGTTAACTATAACACTCAAAGACAATCCTGCGTGCAAAGCAAGCATTGAAGTTTGGCAACGCAAAGAGAGGGCTGACCACGCCCTACTATTCTACTTCTTGGGCACAAGCCTTAAGAATTACTTTCAGAGCAACCTTACCATGGTGGAGAGCGTGGCTTCAAAGGGTTTACTTGACAATAGTCGTGTAATTGTATTCTTGCAGAATAGTACGACCAGAGGCTCAATGTTTGAGATTTATTACGACAGCGGTCTTAAGAGTGTTCTGCGTGAGCACATTGCCGACTACGAACTACCAGCCATCTACAACGAGCAGATGCTCGCTACAATCATGAAAAATCTCGTAGCTGCGGCACCAGCAACCGAATATGGTCTCTACATCGGCTCGCACGGCAAGGGTTGGATTCCTAAAGTCGAGAGCAACACCGGCATGACAACCTTCCAGGCTGCCATCGAGGAGCGAATATGGATGCCTGCCCCTGGAGCTGCGATGGTACGACATATTGGTGACAATACATCCACACAGCTAAATACAACAGAGGTAGCTCAGGCGATTGCCAGCACAGGTGTACACCTTAATTATATGATATTTGATGTCTGCTATATGTCAAATGTTGAGAGTGCCTACGACCTTAAAAATGTTACAGACTATATTTTAGCCTCACCTTGCGAGGTTATGGCTGCAGGTATGCCATACACTGAGATGATTCCGATAATGGTCAGCAACACTCCACTCAAGGAGCGCCTTGATAGCGCTGCTGAGACCTTTGTAGAGTATTACAAGAAAACACAGAGTGGAATATACTCCTCTGCGTGCTCGGCGGTTATCAACTGCAAAGAGCTTGAAGCTCTGGCTCAGTGCGTTAAGCAGACCAATATGCACATGAAGGATATAGACCCGGAGACGATACAGGTTTACGATGGTGTTAGTTCATCACGCAACCCTACACATATATTCTTCGATATTGAGGACTATATCACACAGAGTTGCACAGACAGTAACGCTGTAAAAGCCTTTACTGACCAGCTATCTCGTACATTGTCAGGACAGCACCACACAAAGAGCTTCTACTCCGCGTATAACAACAAGGCAAACCCAATAACCTTCTATAGCGGTCTTACCACCTCTGCACCAATAATGCTTAACACCGCTTCTGCATATCGCGACGACTGGCAAACTACCGCATGGTATAAGGCAACACACTAAGTCGCAATTAATACGACACTGGGCTGACTAAAATTTAGTCAGCCCAGTTTACTTACTTGTAGGAATAGTCACTACTCCTCTACAAGCTCAAAATCCTCCTTACCAACACCGCAGAGTGGACAAACCCAATCCTGAGGAATATCCTCAAAGGCTGTTCCTGCAGCGATACCACTATCGGGGTCACCAACCTCAGGGTCGTAAACCCACGCACATACTGTACAACGATACTTTTTCATAGTTCTAGTTTTAAGTTAATTATATCGCAAAGAACCAAGGCACAAATGTTGCCAGAGTTACTATTGCAAGTAAAAAGTAGATAAAATATCTCAATTTTCTATTCGGTACACTCTTCTTAAACCAACCATCTACCGCCTTCCAATGCAGTATAAGGTGCAACACCAACAATACAATTACCACAATAGCTGACCAAAGGTGAATATCCGACCACACATGGCGGCTCATACCCATAAATGGGCTACGATTGGCAAAAAAGACTCTGCGCATCTGCAATACAAAGCCAGAAAAACTCATCACTGCAAATGACAAGAGCATCAAGCAGTCGATGATGATATTGGTCCTCATTCTATTCATAATCCTAATGTTTATGCTCTCCACACTCATGCGCCACGCAACCAACACCTGAGTCAAAGACAAAACCCTTAAGAAAAGCCTCTGCCACAGCCTCTACAGCTCCGCTACAGCCACGAATTACACGAATATTGTGACCTTCTAACTTGTTCTTCGCACCCTCACCCATGCTTCCTGCAAGCATAACTGTAACACCCATCTGCTCCAGCACCGATGCTATATTAGACTTGCAACCACAACCTTGCGGCGATGGCAGCGTTTGTGATTCGATAATTTTACCATCCTCTACAGTGTAGATAGTATAGTGGTCACAATGACCAAAATGGTTGTCAATCAACCCCTCTCTAGTTGGTATAGCTATTTTCATACAGCAAAGATAGTTGTATTTTGCTGTTTTTACAAGCGAATTTTCACCATTTTATGTTGATAATTTTCCATCATACTCTTGAAAATTCGCCAAATAAGCGCTAACTTTGGTAAAATTTTGCAAGTACTATGGAGAAAATCTCACGAAAATTATTCCTTAAGCGTGCAGTGGCCGGCTTAGCGGCTATAGCTGTTGCGCCAAATCTTATCTCTTGTGACAGCAGTCAGGAGCAGGAGGAGCTTCGCAAACTCGCCCCAACAGTTGGCTCATACGACGTGGTTGTTATTGGCGGAGGTCCCGCAGGTTTTATCGCTGCGATTACTGCAGCTCGCCAGGGTGCAAAGGTTGCTCTTATTGAGCGTTACGGCTTTCTTGGTGGCATGGCGACAATTGGCTATGTCGCTCCGATAAGCGTCTTTGCAAAGAACAACGAGCTTGTTATCGGTGGTGTTCCATGGGAGTTTGTTCAGCGATTGGAGAGCATGGGCGGCGCCTTTATTGAGTGGCCAAAGGCGAATGTAGACTTTGACATTGAGCTCTACAAGCTCTGCTGTCAGCGTATGGTGCTTGAGGCTGGCGTTGAGCTATATATGCACTCTGCAATGGTGGGCTGCCAGATGGATGGCAAGAGTATCCACTCGGTTATTATAGAGAACAAGAACGGCTTGGAGACTATCGTAGGCAAGACATTTATTGATTGTACCGGTGATGGCGACCTCGCCTACATGGCTCAGGTACCTATGCAGTCAAACCCAGATGGGGAACTTCAGCCATCATCTTTCTGCTTTATTCTCTCGGGTGTTGATACAGATAGCGAACTGCTCAACAAGTGCATGTACCACAATGGAATTAACGGACCTAGCCAGTGCCGTCCGGTGCGCGAGAAGTTACTTGCTATGAAGGCTGCAGGTGTAGAGATGCCTGACTTCGGAGGCCCTTGGTTTAACAATGTTATGCATCGCGGTAGCGTAGCTGTCAATATGACCCGTCGTGCCGCCGACTCAACAGACAACCGCAACTTTACAGCTACAGAGTGTCAGCTACGTGAAGATATCTTCACCTTTACTAAGTTGCTGAATGAGAATTTCAAGGAGTTTAAGAATTGCTACGTTGCCTCTACAGCGCCACAGGCCGGTATTCGCGAGTCGCGCCGTATATTAGGTGTGCATACCGTTACTGCCGACGAATATGTATCGGCATTCCAGTACGAAGATAGCATTTCACGAGGCATACACCCTATTGACATCCACGCCAGCAAAGGCACCAGTCAGGTACGCATAGACCTTGAGAAACCGGCCTATGTGCCATATCGTGCCCTTATAGCCCCCGACTACCCTAACCTACTTGTGGCAGGTAGATGTATCTCAACAGACCGCCAGGCACTTGCCTCCCTACGCGTTATGGCAAGCTGTATGGGTACCGGTCAGGCAGCAGGTGCAGCGGCAGCTCAGTGCGTTGCCAACAACCAGACCGTTCACCAAATTGACACCAAAACCCTCGTAGAGACCGTGCGTGGCCTCGGTGCGATAATTTAATACCATATACATATATATTATATAAAATTACACCCCTCTAGTGTTAGAGGGGTGTAATTTTGTTACGAGTAATCTGATTACTTCTTATACTCAAACTCTACGCCAGAGGTGAGCGAGGTGGTCTTAACAACATTTGTCAGCACCTGCTGATTCTGAGACATAGTTGAGACGAAGAGCACCAAGTGGCAATTCTCAACCTTCCAGCTACGATCAAGCTCCATAACAAAGAGGTAGTCAGAGCTCTCACCCTTTACAATATGACCCAAAGAGTAGCCCATGAAGTTTGAGCCTGAAGGGTTAGAGTCTGCGATGCGCACCACATTCTCGTGAATATCGAGATAGTCAGCCTTAAGATCTGTATAATTACTCTGCTGAGCGTAGAGACCACTCTCAACAAGCCAAGCGCCAACAAAGTACTCGCCATCCTGATTAACCTTTACAGATGTACGCACAAGAAGCATATTATCCTTGAGCGATGTACGAGCAGCAATACCTGCATGAGCCGGAGTCTTTAGATGGCTCTCAATAGCACCCATAATCGCGCCAATATTACCCTCAATACTATTATTGGTATTAAGACCATATGTTAGGTTTGTAATAGCGTAAGGATAACCTCCAGAGGTGTTAAGAATAGATGCAAGGTCGCGTCCATTAGGCAGGGTAAGGCTAAATTTGTCACCACCATGAACAGCTGTATGCACAAACTTATCCTTGTACTGTTCATCCTCAAACATATAGTGGAATGCCTCAATCATGTTAGGGCACCAACCACACCAAGTACCAGTAAGCTGCGTAAAGAGCACACGGTGAACAAAGTCAGTATTTGCAGGCTCAGAGTCCACAGGTCGTGATGGTATCTCTGTAGCTACTGCTGTGATAGTAACAGGAGTCTCACGAGTATTCTTGGTCTTATAGCCAACCCAGAAGCTCTTTGCACCACTCTTGCTTGCGGTATATGCAGGAAGGACATACTCCTTATCATTATAGACAACAGCAATCTTATCAAGAGCCACGCCATTATCATTCTCTGCATTGTAAATCTTTACTTTCGCCATCTCTGCCGGCTCAAGCACCTTACCATCATAGCGGACAATAAAGGCTGCAGACTGCTTAGCTACCTGAACAAGGTTTGTAGAGAGGGTAACAGAGAGGCCCTGCTCATCCTTATCAGAGAGGTCCATAGGAGTAATAGCCGTAACTCTTATAACATCACTACGATGCTCACCCCAGACAACATAGAACTGATATGGGCCAGCCAATTCAGTAGTAAAGCTCATGCTCTCATAAGGCTCGTCAGTAGCATTATTGTAGAGCGTTGCCTCTGAAGTCACATCCTCGCCATTATATAGTGCACGGAAAAGTGCTGCATCCTCGCCATTTGCCGAGATTACTGTTGCTGACACCTCAACCTTAAAGCCTGAAGTATCTTCAATATCCATACCCTCATCTGTACCTACACCATAGAGGCACGAGGTGGTTGTAAAGATTGCCAAAAGTGCAACCAAAGCATATATAAACTTTCTCATAGCATTAGAATGAAGCGGTTAGAGCAATGTTAATTCCGTTATACTCTGGAGAGTAGCGACATACACCACCTGAGCAGATAAATCCTGCGCGGTTGCGGCCATAGCTCAACTGAATACGAACTCGCTGAATAGTATAGCTACCACCTACAGAGTAGTAGTTCTTCTCTGTACCCTTAAACACGCCATTTTTATCTGTACGGCCAAGGTTGTACATATCGCTTACAAAGAAGCTCCACTTTGGTGCAAGGTTAAACTCAACCAAACCTGCAACCCAGTCGCCCTCATACTCACCAGAGAGTAGGTACTGGGCCTCTACACGCAGAGACTTCTTACGGTCAAACTTGTACTGCACATCGGCAACAAAGATATTTGACACATAGGTGCGGTGATGGTAGCCATGAGTTGGATTCCACTCCTGGAAAGAGTATAGAACTGTAGTCTTGAGTTTCTTAGACCACTGGCGAGTAACATCAACGTTAAAATCCTGCCACAGACGCTCGCGGTTACCGCTCTTGCTCTGATCATGACGCAGTGTGTAGTAAGTAGAGTAGTTTGCGTGGAAGTTCCAGTAGCGGTAGCGGTTGCTCTTGCTACGATAGGTATAGTAGAAATCTACCTGACCACCAATCTCACCCTCAGCATTTACCTGATAAGGATTGAGGTTTGCAAGCATATATGTATACTGGCGTGTCATTGCAGGCAAGAAGTTGAGTGTATTGCCTGTACCTGCACCATCGGCAGCAAGTGGGGTAAGCATATAGCTCAACGCACGCGCCGAACCGGTAAAGCTAAAGCCCTTACCTGCCCAACCTACCTCGCCATAGCCAGCCCAGCCCTTATTGCCGCGCTGGGTACAGTCCTTACCCTTGCCTACATACTCACCACGGAAGGTAAAGCCCGAGTAGTCAAAGTTAAGGCGAGCAGAGTACATATTGAGCAGATTATCTGCAGCAACATTACCCACCTTCTCGTAGCGATTCACATAGCTACCCTCAACAAATAGCGCACCCTTAGTCATGCCGAACATATCGCCAAGTGAGAGGCTCAAATCGGCACCGCCAGCCCATCCGGTCTGGTAGTTTGTATAGAGGCGTGGACGACCATAGATAGCCTTAACAGCGAAATAGTCTCCAAGACTATAGGTAACTCTTGCACCGAGGATCGAGTTGTTAAAACCAAGCTGGCGGTCCTCAAAGCTGCGGAAAATAAGGCCGTTACCAAACTGCTCGTACATATTACCCACTGTCACAGAGTAGCTCTTATCCTGCCACTGCGCAAATATCATCGGCACAAGCACCTTGTACTCTTTGCCATACTGACCAATCTCATAACCCTGCAGAGCTGGCAGATATGTTTCAAATTGAATACCTGCAGAGAAGCGGTCTACAGTATAGTCTACCTTGAGATAGTCATTAGCACCAAAGTGATCCTCTGGAGCAGGTGTTGAGAGCGCTTTATCGTTAAAGTAGATGATATTATTACTCTCAAGGCTTCCAGAGATGACTCCGCCCTTCTCGCCCAATGCTATCTGAGCCGAGGCTGATAGTGTCAGGGCTGTAGCTACGACAAAACTAAATAGTCTCTTCATAAACATTGTGTTCAGATACGACCAGAAACTCCCCAGCTGGAGAGTTTCTGATTGTAGTGGTTAATTATTAGTTACGTGAGTAACGCTTCTCAGCTACACGCTTGAATGAGTCGCGGAGCTCCTCAGCACTCTGAAGACGATACTTAACAACCTCAGGAGCCTTTACATTCTCAACCAATGGAAGAGCTGTACGGCTCTTTGGAGCCTGACGAGATGAAACGTTATCTACAGACTTAAGGTTTGTGCTCATTGGTGCAACCTCTGAAGTTTGAGCAGCAGGGGCAGCAGCACCGTTACGAGTGAGAACGATTGGAGCAACAATCATACTGTAGAGCTGATACTGGCCATTACCAGCATCGCGAGCAATCTGTGGATAGAAATCCTCAGTATAGCTAGTCTCAACACCATTATCATCCTTAAGCTTAAATGTGTGCTTGAATGGGTTGATAGTAATTGTGTTCTTATCAGCAGAAATCTCTACTGGGAAGCTACCAACTGCCATGGTTGCACGGCTACAAGCTGCGATAAACTGGAATACATTCTCATACCACTGTGCCATAGGTGAGAAGTAACCTGTGTTGAATGGAGCTGTTACCTTACCATCAGCACCAACCTCAAGATACCACTTTGGTCCGAAGTCAAAGACTGGAGACTCATAGTTGTATGCAGAGTATGTCTCAGCGTCAGCAATAAATAGCTCGTATGGGCTTGCGTACTTTGCAGGAATCTTACCATCTGGTGCACCAGTGTGCTCAGGAATCTGACAGTTGATAATATCAGCGTCATACTCAAGGCTGAAGCCCTGGCAGAGGATACGATTCTGACCACGAACATTTGCATTAAAGTCATCTACTGCACCCTTAAACTGGTTGTAGACTGCATCAACCTGCTCCTTAGTCTTAAGATTTGAAGCCTCGAAGAAGTAGTTATAAACCTCCTCAGGAAGGGTCTTCTCATAACCTACCTCACCAATGATAACCTTACTTGAAATCTGCTCAGTAGCCTGTACGGTGTAGTTATTACCATCGCTCTCGCCAACAATATAGTTAGCATCGTGACCAACCTTGTGACCACAGTCGTGGTTAGGGTCGTTTGGATTGCTACAGTAGTGCCAGTGGTTATAGCGGATAGTAGTTGTAGCGGTCCACTCACCCTTAAGATCCTCAAAGAGTGTAGACGATACAGGTGTTGCATTTGGCTCCTTAGCTGAACGCTTCATGTCAATAGCAGATGCCCAGGTACCCTCATCGTTCATAACGCTAAGACCACAAACTGTTGTTGCATCTGGGCGGGTAGAGAAGTTGATATTCCAACCATCAGCCTGGTTAATAGCTGCAAGCTCCTCAGCCGTAAGGTCAGCGCCATAGGTCTGAAGCATGTAATCGATAGCCTCCTGCTCAGATACATTGAGACCCTTCATTGTCTGGCTAACCATTGATGCCCACTCACGCTCGTAGTTTGCAAGATACTTCGCAGCAATAGCATTTGAAGAGGTACACTTGAGGTTAAACCACACAAAGTCGTGCTCATCTTTCTTAGTCTCAGGGTTAACAGTTGCCTGAACAGAGGCTGTAGGAGCTGGCTTTGTAGGCTTTGGAAGGGTGAAGTCAAAGGTCTTGTAGCTCTGCTTAGCACCATACTCATCGCCCAAAGTAGTAACGTAAAGTGTATAGTTAACACCCTGTCTCATGTAGTAGTAATCCTCAAGTCTTACGGTTGTATCGCTAAAGACTGTGAATGAGATACCGCTCATGAATGAGTGGTATGAGGTGATGTACCACTGAATAAGGCTACGGTCGTTATTGAGCAGTGGAAGAAGCTCGAGCATTGTACCTGTATCCATCATACCGACACACATACCATAAGCGCTATCTGGCATATCGATAGTAACGCTACCGCCAAGTGGAGTGAGGTTGAAGGTAACCTCTGGCTTAGCACTCATCTTCTCAGGTTGCTTAGCCTGTACAAATACCTTCTTGTTGTAACCATACCAGTACTTCTCGCTCTCAGGAAGCTTACCGGTTGCATAGTAATCAGCAGAGAAGTTGTTGAAGTTAAAGAGCGCATTGTAATATCCGCTACCCCAACCCCAGTGATCCTCTGGGCTATATGCGAACTCACCAAGCATAAAATACATTGGCTGACCAGGAACAATTGGATCGTAGTATACTGGAGCCTCATCGCTAGGAGTGCCAATATAGCTATTCTCCTCATTGAACAACCAAGTTGTAGACTCGGTAACGTAGTTGTGGTAAACATCATCGTTCATGTTGAGCATCTCCGCATCAGAGAAGAGCTTCATATTACGGTTGGTGTAATAAACTGGGAACTCAACAAGACCCCACTTGATTACATTGCCCTCAAGAACCTTATCCTTAGGGAAGTTGAAGTGAGCTGAGAACGACATGTAGTCAATGTCGTAAATAGTAAGCTCCTCAGTAAATGAAGCGGTCTTGAAAGTTACCTTAACAACCTGCTCATAATACTCATCCTGAACTGTTGCACCGGCAAAGAGTACTACATAGTCGGTGTTTGGGCTGAGTGACTTAATCTCAACAATCTCCTCACCATCAACACATGGTGTAGGCTCACCCTTTGCAAAGATAAGCTCTGGAGTAAGAGTAGTGTCAGAGGTCTCAACAGAATAAGCATACTGAGCGATGTTCTCAGTAGTAATCTTTACTGTTGCGCTTGAAGAACCAGCCTCAACAAACTCTGCAGCAAACTTAAATGTAAGCTCCGGATCTGGCTCTGGCTCCGGCTTTGGATCTGGTTTCTCCTCTGGATTTGGATCCGTGTTGTCAATCTCACTTTTTTGACCCTCACAAGCAATAAATGCTACTGCCGCAAGAACAACCATCAAGCGAGAGATAATCAATGTAATTTTTTTCATAAAAATGTGATTTAATATAATATATTAATTAGTTTACATTTAACGGCGCAAGATACGATAAAAAATTCACTTTTACGGGATAAATTTGACAAATTTTATCACTCAATTTACACAATTACATATAAGTATCTGTAAATCTGATATTTACACCAAAATTACCAAATCGTTTGCAAAACCCAAAATTTATCTCTATCTTTGATAACCAAAAATTTAGTTTCGTACTATGAAGAGAATTATTGAGTGCGTACCCAACTTTAGCGAGGGACGCGATATGGAGGTTATAAATCAGATTACCTCGGCAATAACAGCCGCTGCAAATGTCAGACTGCTCGATGTAGATCCGGGCGAGGCGACAAACCGCACTGTAGTAACATTTGCCGGCTCACCTGAAGATGTGGTTGAGGCTGCTTTTGCAGGTGTAAAGCGTGCAGCAGAGTTGATAGATATGCGCAAACACAAGGGAGCCCATCCACGTATGGGTGCAACAGATGTTCTTCCGCTTGTGCCAGTATCGGGTATAACCCTTGAGGAGTGCGCCGAACTTGCACGAGCGCTTGGCAAGCGAATAGCTACGGAGCTAAATATCCCCGTTTACTGTTACGAGGCAGCGGCATTTACACCTGAGCGCAAGAATCTTGCAGTATGTCGCGAAGGCGAGTATGAGGCTTTAGCGCAGCGCTTTACCGATCCTGCCTCTGCACCAGACTTTGGCGGAGAGGTGTGGAATGAGAGCACTGCCAGAAGTGGCGCTACAGCTGTTGGTGCTAGAGATTTCCTTATTGCAGTAAACTACAATCTCAACACCACCTCTACCCGTCGCGCTAACGCAATTGCCTTTGACGTTCGTGAGAAGGGTCGCCCAGTACGCGAGGGAAATCCTATAATCGGCAAGGTCGTAACAGACGAGAATGGTGAGCCTCTGATGCGCCCAGGAACACTCAAGGGCACAAAGGCAATTGGTTGGTTTATTGAGGAGTACGGCATTGCACAGGTATCAATGAACATCACAGACATCGCTCTCACACCACTCCACGTAGCCTTTGACGAGGTCTGCCGTGCAGCTAATGAAAGAGGTATTCGTGTAACTGGAACAGAGATTGTCGGTCTTGTACCAAAGCGCACACTTATTAAGGCCGGCAAGTACTTCCTTCGCAAGCAGCACCGCTCTGTAGGTATTGCCGAGAGTGAGATTATCCGCATGGCAGTCAAGAGCATGGGACTTGACGAGCTAAAGCCATTCAAGCCGGAGGAGAAGATTATTGAATACATGCTTGCAGACAACACCTCAAAGCGCTTGGTAGATATGACCTGCACAGAGTTTGCTCTTGAGACAGCAAGCGAGTCTCCGGCACCTGGCGGTGGCTCTATATCAGCATATATGGGTGCTCTTGCAGCGGCATTAGGCACTATGGTTGCCAACCTCTCGTCACACAAGGCCGGTTGGGATGAGCGCTGGGAGGAGTTTTCCGACTACGCCGAGCGTGGACAGGAGCTTGTGAGCCGTCTACTTGCTCTTGTAGACGAAGATACCGAGGCCTTTAACCGCATCATGGCGGTCTTTGCGATGCCTAAGACCACCGCTGAGGAGAAGGCTGCTCGTAGTGCTGCACTACAAAGTGCAACTCTCTATGCCACAGAGGTTCCACTGAAGACCATGAAGGCTTCATTCGAGTGTTTTGAGATTGTTAAGGCGATGGCTGAGATTGGCAACCCTAACTCCGTTTCTGATGCTGGCGTGGGCGCACTTGCTGCCCGCAGTGCCGTTCTTGGAGCAGAGTTGAATGTAAAGATTAACGCCGCAGGACTTAAGGATAGAGAGGTTGCAGAGCGTCTTATCAGCGAGGCTGCTGAGATTGCACAAAAGGCGGTAGCACAAGAGGCAGAGATTCTTCAAATTGTAAATCAAAAAATTGGATAAAGATATGACACTTAGCGAGTTTCAAGAGAGCATCACTGCTGGTATCCCAGAGACTCTCCCCACACCTAAGCCATACGATACAACAATAAATCACGCCCCAAAGCGTAAGGATATCCTTACGCCAGAGCAGAAAGAGCTTGCCCTTGCCAATGCTCTGCGATACTTTGACCCAAAGCACCACGAAACGCTCGCTCCAGAGTTTGCCGAGGAGCTCAGAAAGTATGGGCGAATATATATGTATCGTTTTCGCCCTGAATACGAGATGTATGCACGTCCTATAGACCACTACCCTGCTCGTTCTCGTCAGGCAGCGGCTATAATGCTAATGATACAAAATAACCTTGACAAGGCGGTGGCACAGCATCCGCACGAGCTGATTACTTATGGTGGCAATGGTGCAGTTTTTCAGAATTGGGCACAGTATCGTCTAACAATGAAATACCTAAGTCAGATGACTGATAACCAGACGCTTGTAATGTATTCAGGCCATCCGCTTGGTTTGTTTCCATCACACCCTGATGCACCGCGCGTAGTTGTTACAAACGGCATGGTTATTCCAAACTACTCTAAGCCGGACGACTGGGAGCGACTCAATGCAATGGGCGTATCACAGTATGGACAGATGACCGCTGGCTCATATATGTATATAGGTCCGCAGGGTATTGTTCACGGCACAACTATCACCGTAATGAATGCAGCTCGCAAGCGTTACAAAGAGGGTCAGACAGATGCCCGAGGCATGTTGTTTATCTCCTCTGGTCTTGGAGGCATGTCGGGCGCACAGCCAAAGGCGGGCAATATCTCGCAGGTAGTAAGTGTCGTTGCCGAGATAAATCCAAAGGCCGCCGAGAAGCGCCACGCGCAGGGTTGGGTAGATGAGTTGCTCTACTCACTTGACGAACTCGTAGCAAGAGTTAAAGGTGCTGTAGCAGCAAAGGAGGTTGTTTCACTCGCCTATGTAGGCAATGTTGTAGACCTTTGGGAGCGACTTGCAGAGGAGAATATCGCTGTAGATCTAGGCTCAGACCAGACCTCGCTCCACAATCCATGGGCGGGAGGTTACTACCCTGTTGGCTATAGTTACGAGGAGTCAAACCGAATGATGGCAGAGGAACCAGAGCGCTTCCGTGCAGCTGTGCAGGAGTCACTTCGCCGACAGGTAGCAGCCATAAACAAGCTTACTGCTCGCGGAATGTACTTCTTTGACTACGGCAACGCCTTCCTACTTGAAAGCTCTCGTGCAGGGGCAGATATTATGGCAGAGGATGGAATTACTTTCCGCTATCCATCTTATGTTCAGGACATTATGGGCCCTATGTTCTTTGACTACGGCTTTGGTCCATTCCGCTGGGTTTGTACATCAGGCAAGCCTGAGGACCTGGAGGCTACCGACCACATAGCGGCAGATGTGTTGCGTGAGATTGCTAAGAGTGCACCAAAAGATATCGTAGGTCAGCTTGAGGATAACATTCACTGGATTGTCGAGGCTGGTAAGAATCGTCTTGTTGTAGGCTCGCAGGCACGAATACTATATGCAGATTGTCAGGGTCGAATGAAGATTGCAGAGGCGTTTAACCGCGCCATTGCTTCTGGCGAGATTTCAGCACCTATAGTTCTTGGTCGCGACCACCACGATGTTTCGGGAACCGACTCTCCATATCGCGAGACCTCTAACATCTACGACGGCTCTAACCTTACTGCCGACATGGCTGTTCACAACGTTATTGGCGATAGTTTCCGCGGTGCTACGTGGGTATCTATCCACAATGGTGGCGGCGTAGGCTGGGGCGAGGTTATCAATGGAGGCTTCGGCATGGTCATAGATGGTAGCGACGACTCGGCTCGCCATATCCGCGAGATGCTGCTGTGGGATGTCAACAACGGCATTGCCCGCCGTAGCTGGGCTCGCAACAAGGGTGCTATTGATGCTATACGCCGCCAGATGGAGGTAACTCCAGAGCTACAGGTCACACTACCTAACTTTGCAGACGAAAACCTAATCAAAAAATCACTTCAATAATGGAACTACACTATATATCAGCTGAGCGACTGACTATTGAGCGCGTAGGTGAGATTCTTGAGAATAACATCACCATTGCACTGAGCAAGGATGCTCAGAATCGCATTGTCCGCTGTCGTGAGTATCTTGACAGCAAAATGGAGAGCCAAACAGAGCCTATCTACGGCATCACTACCGGCTTCGGCTCACTATGTAACATAAGTATCAGCGCAGACGAGCTGGGCACACTACAGAAAAATCTTGTGATGTCACACGCTTGTGGCACGGGTGACAGAGTACCAAGTCAGATTGTAAAGCTGATGTTGTTACTCAAGGTACAATCACTGAGCTATGGTCACTCGGGCGTTCAACTTGCTACCGTAGAGCGACTTATAGAGATGTTTAACAACAACATTCTGCCTGTTGTTTATCAGCAGGGCTCACTTGGCGCTTCGGGCGACCTTGCTCCTCTTGCACACCTATGCCTGCCACTTTTAGGTCTTGGAGAGGTTGAGGTTGAGGGTATGCCGATTCCTACATCAGAGGTTATGGAGCAGTTTGGCTGGGAGCCTATATCTCTGCAGTCAAAAGAGGGTCTTGCTCTGCTCAATGGCACCCAATTTATGAGCGCCTATGGAGTATGGTCGCTACTCAAGTCTATCAGGCTTAGCAGTCAGGCCGATAAGATTGCAGCGGTATCGCTTGACGCCTTTGATGGTCGTATAGAGCCTTTCTGCGACGAGGTGCACATAGTGCGTAGCCACCGCGGACAGATTGAGACCGCACGAACAATGCGTTCACTTCTTGAGGGTAGCCAAATTCTCAACCAAAAGAAGGCACACGTTCAAGATCCATACTCGTTCCGTTGCATACCACAGGTACACGGTGCAACAAAGGATACAATAGCCTATGTATCAACCGTTTTGGAGAATGAGATTAACAGCGTTACAGACAATCCGACAGTATTTCCTGAGCAGGATATGGTTGTCAGCGCAGGTAACTTCCACGGTCAGCCTATAGCCCTTGCAATGGACTTCCTTGCCATTGCCGTTGCAGAGCTTGCCAATATCTCCGAGCGCAGAACATACCGTCTAATTTCGGGTAGCCGAGGTCTTCCTTCATTCCTTGTTGCCAAGCCGGGTCTAAATAGTGGATTTATGATTCCGCAGTACACCGCTGCATCTATTGTCAGCCAGAATAAGGGGCTCTGTATGCCGGCATCGGTAGACTCTATTCCATCTTCGCAGAGTCAGGAGGACCATGTAAGTATGGGCTCAAATGCAGCAACAAAGCTAGCCCGTGTGGTAGATAACACCGAGCGCGTTCTTGCCATAGAGCTCTTCAATGCCGCTCAAGCTCTTGAATTCCGCCGTCCACTGCGCTCTTCAGAGTCTGTTGAGCGACTTGTAGAAAAGTATCGCAAGGTTGTTCCATATATTGACAATGACAGGGTTATGTACCCACTTATTGACGCCTCAATAAACTTCTTACAGAGCTATAAATGAGACTTCTTATTATAAACATAGGTACCATAGTCGGCATTGACACTCAACGCCGTACACGCATTAGTGGTACTGATATGGATAGCATGGAGCGGATAGACAATGCCTATCTAACCGCTGAAGATGGTGTTATTACCGCCTTCGGAAGCATGGATAGTTGTCCGAGTAGCGAAGGCTACGAAGTGCTGGATGCCCAGGGTGGTATGCTCTTCCCCTCATACTGCGACTCGCACACCCATATTGTCTATGCAGGTAGCCGTGAACAAGAGTTTGTAGATAAGATTCATGGGCTGAGCTACGAAGAGATTGCAGCTCGTGGAGGAGGTATCCTCAACTCAGCAGATAGGCTACACAACACCTCTGAAGATGAGCTCTACAATCAAGCTATGGAGCGAGTGAATGAGGTTATCGCTATGGGTACAGGCGCGATAGAGATAAAGTCGGGCTATGGACTTACTACCGAGGACGAGCTGAAGATGCTCCGCGTGATTGGTCGCATTGCAAAAAACACCCCAATGGCTGTCAAGGCAACATTTCTTGGTGCTCATGCTGTGCCTCGCAACTACAAAGGTCGTCAAACAGAGTATGTAGAGCTTATCTGCGACACTATGCTACCTGAGGTTGCTAAGCAGGGCATTGCTGAGTTTGTAGATGTATTTTGTGACCGCGGATTTTTCACAGTAGAGCAGACCGAGCAGATAGTCTCAAAGGCTGCTGAATATGGTCTAAAGGCAAAAATCCACGCCAATGAACTCGACTACTCGGGTGGTGTACAGTTGGGCGTTAAGCTCGGTGCACTGTCAGTAGACCACCTTGAGAGTAGTGGCGAGGAGGAGATTGAGGCTCTGAAAGGCAGCACAACAATGCCTACCCTACTACCTGGCGCAGCATTTTTCCTCGGCATGAGTTACCCACCAGCTCGCAAGATGATAGACGCAGGGCTTGCTGTAGCACTCGCCTCGGACTATAACCCAGGCTCATCACCTTCGGGCAATATGCGCTTTGTAACATCACTAGCCTCAATTCGTATGAGGATGACCCCTACAGAGGCACTTTGGGCAGCAACGCTCAATGGTGCTGCAGCTATGGGAATTAGCGATAAATATGGCTCTATAACCGTCGGCAAAGTGGCGAACTTCTTCATCACAAAGCCTATATCATCCTTTGAATACTTCACCTACGCCTATAATACGCCTCTTATTGAGCATATAGTTTTAGGCGGCAAAATCGTATAAATATGGTAGGAATTGACTACATCGTAATTGTACTTTACTTCTTGGGGCTTATAGCCGTCAGCGTACTTGTATCGCGAAGCATTAAGTCCTCTGCCGATATGTTTATCGCTGGCAGAAACTCATCATGGTGGCTCTCAGGTATGTCTACCTACATGACCCTATTCTCTGCAAGCACCTTTGTCATCTGGGGTGGAGTGGCGTTCCGTTCTGGATTTGTGGCGGTGCTTATCGGAAATATACTGGGTTTTGCAAGTTTCTTCGTCGGCAGATACCTCACGGGCAAGTGGCGCGAGATGAAGATTAAGTCGCCAGGCGAGTATCTGACTATCCGATTTGGCAAGCGCTCGCTCAACTTCTACACCCTACTGGGTATTATCGGTCGAGGTTTTCACACCGCCGTTGCGTTATATGCTATTGCCGTTGTGATGTCTACACTTATGACGCTTCCAGAGGGGCACTTTATGGCGGGTGCTAATGGCCATCTATCAATCAGTTGGGCAATTATCATCCTGGGCGTTATCACACTGCTATACACAGTTTTAGGAGGTTTTCTTGCAGTACTGATGACTGATGTAATTCAGTTTGGAGTTCTTATTACAGTGGTCATCTTTATGATTCCGTTATCTATCAATGCCATTGGTGGATTGGAAAACTTTGTTGCGGGCGCACCAGATGGATATTTCACCCCGGTGAGTGCCGAATATCCATGGTTCTGGCTGATACTATGGTTCTTTGTTAATAGCTTTACCATTGGTGGTGACTGGCCATTTGTGCAACGATATATCAGCGTACCAACTGTAAGCGATGCGCGCAAGAGCACATATCTTGTCGGAGCACTCTATCTTCTCACTCCACTTATTTGGTACTTCCCTGCTATGGTGTTCCGTCAGATTGAGCCAGGAGCAAATCCGGAGCAAGCATACATACTTATGTCCGACCATGTGCTGATGAAGGGTATGCTGGGCGTAATGCTCGCAGCGATGGTTTCAGCAACACTATCAACAGTTTCGGGCACGCTAAATGTCTTTGCAAATGTCTTTACATACGACATCTACGGTCAGAAGCACCCAGAGGTTGGCGAGAAGGGGTTAATCCGTATAGGACGAATATTCACCTTCGCTTTCGGCGCTGCAATTATCGCCCTGGCACTGCTTATCCCATACGCAGGTGGCGCAGAGAAGGTTGTTGTAACAATTCTTACGATGATTATCGGTCCATTGTACATTCCATCTGTCTGGGGTGTATTCTCCAAGCGACTGACACAGAAGCACCTGCTTACAGCTATGATTATCACATATGCCTGTGGTATCTTCGGTCTCGCCTTTAAGTTTAGCGATGCCGTTCGTGCAACATTTGAGTGGATAAATCCAAATGTTCTTGAGTCTGTCATCGGCACAGTCGTTCCAGTAATTCTACTTGCCATAATGGAGATTAGAGCTAAGATTAAGGGGACTATTGACCCAGGCTATGAGCGAGTGCAGGCGATTCTTGACCCTGAGGCTGATACCGAGCCAAGTGCCGAGATGAAACGCGCTACAAAGCGCTACTCTCACATGGCAGTAACCTGCTTTGTTGTAACTTTGCTTGCCATTGCAGCACTACTTGTTCAGCAGCTGATAACTGAGAGCTACGATGCTGCTGTTGAGAGAATTATGATTGGTGGCATCGCCGTTATGGTCGGCATTGCCATTCTATACGCTATATACAGATACATAGATGCAAAACGTAATTAACTACACCAAGCAGCTCAAGGTGCAAGGCGCCTATGATGTTGTTGTTGCAGGCTCAGGTCCTGCAGGTATCTGTGCCGCTGTAGCGGCGGCACGCGAGGGTGCAAAGGTTGCCCTTGTTGAGCGCTATGGCGTAGTGGGAGGAAATCTCACTACTGGATATGTTGGTCCAATACTTGGTATGGTTGGCAAGGGAACTATGCGCGATGAACTTGTTGAGCTACTGGGTGTACCAGAGAATGATATGATTGGCGAAACCGGCCGTGCGCACGACTTTGAGATGGCAAAGATTCGCCTTATGCAGTTTGTAAACCATCAAAATATTGACGTCTATCTACAGACTACCGTTACAGATGTAATTAAGGAGGAGGATACTCTTTTAGGAATTATCGCCACATCTGGTGAGGGTCAGTTTGCACTGCTCGGCAAGGTTACTATCGACGCTACGGGCGACGGACTTATTAGCTACCTTGCAGGTGCTACAACCGAAAAGGGTCGCGAAGATGGACTTATGCAACCCGTTACTCTTGAGTTTACCATAGATGGTGTAGACGAGAGCAAGGGCGTTATCTGCATTGGCGATGTGGATGATGTACGATTGGGCGACGAGCGATTTTTGGACTACTGCAAGCGGCTGAGCCTTGAGGGTGAGATTCCGGAGCGTATTGCTGCCGTAAGATTACATCCGACAACGCATAGTGGTCAGCGTCAGGTAAATACAACACAGGTAAACGGCATTGATATGACCCGCGTAGACCATATCTTCAAGGCAGACCTTGAGCTGCGCGAGCAGATTCTCACACTGCTTGATTTCTTCCACAAGCATATCCCGGGATATGAGAATTGTCGCATAATTTCAAGCGGAACAACTACAGGAGTTCGTGAAACTCGACGCGTGATAGGCGACTACATAATCACAGCCGAAGAGATGGCTGCCGGTTGCAGGTTTGACGATGTGATTGTCCACCGTGCAGAGTTTATCGTAGACATTCATAACCCCGAGGGTTCTGGTCAGGCAGAGGAGCACATTCAGTACTGTGACCCGTATGATTTGCCGTACCGCTGCTTTACCCCTAAGGGTATTGAGAACCTATACACAGCTGGCCGTTGCATATCTGGCACCCATCGTGCACATGCATCCTATCGCGTGATGAGTATCTGCATGGCTATGGGCGAGGCAGTGGGTGTTGCTGCAGCGATGTGTGCAGAGAGTGGTTGTACACCTCGCAACCTTAACGTAAAAGAGTTACAAAATCGTTTAACTAATAAAGGAATAGAGTTATATGGATAAAATTATGCTCTACAGCAAGTTCAACCCTCTGAAGAGGGTACTTTGCTACGACATCTTCGACAGAGGATTTAATGGATGGATGGTACTTCTTCCAAATTTTACAGAACACCCAGACTTTGATGTTCCGCCAACAAAGGTAAATAAAGACCAGTGGCCTCCAGTGATGCTCAGCTCTGCGACTTTCCGCTTTCCAGGCACACACGGCTCAATGTCAGGCACTTACTCACTAAAACTCTCGACACGCCCAGTAGCAAATCCATACTCAATGCCGCCAGCACCAGGCTCTATGGGCCATGCAATCAAGCGACTGTCAAACATGGATCCAAATGCGAGATACCTACAGTATGAGTGTTGGTTTGCATACACCGGCGAGCAGAACGAGGTAGATGGAGATGGCGAGCAGCCTGGTCTTCACGAGAACTCTATCCGCGCATTTGGTATCGGCTCTGACACGCAGGATGACAACAACCGCTTCTTCTGGGGTGTGCGTTATCTCAACACCGTAGATGGCAAGCCTATGCGTAAGTGGCAGTATATTCAGGCAACCCCTGGAACAGACAAGGAGTGGGCATTTGGTCTTGATGGCGACTGGTGCAAGTGGGGCGTTGACTGTTGGTGGTTTGGCGAGCGTCGCCCAGATGGTTATCACGCTGGTTATAAGGATGTTCCAGGTGGCACGCAGAACCTTATCTACAATGAGACAGACTGTAAGATTAACTGGCAGTACTTGCGTCTGAAGGTAGATATTATTGACCGTGAGTATGTGGAGATGCAGTGCCAGAATAAGATTTTTGACATGCGCGGCATAAAGATGACAGCCGTAGATAAATACCGCCGTATTGACGGTCTTATCAACCCAGTTATCTGGCTTGAGACCGATACCAACCGCCGCGTATTCCTATATATCGACTCTTTTGTCGTGTCGCAAGAGTAAATATTTTTATAGGTATTCGCTAAAGGTAAGCTAATGGCTAATAGCCAACAGCCAATAGCGTTTTATGAAATAAAACAGTATATTATGAAACAGTTTAATGCAGCACATTTAGAGATAAAAAAGTCCTTTACAGAGTACTTTGAGACCCATCCATACGAGGTTGGCTGGGCAGACGAGGTTATCTTCTTCATCTATGTTGAGGATGTCATTGGCGAGGGAACTTTAGACGCTCGCGTGGAGATTTCTCATGACGGTATCCACTGGGCATACGAAGGCACTAGTTTTGAGACCATTACAGAGGAGGGTCTTTACTTTGTAAAGGTTAAACACTTCGGCAACTATATCCGTCTTGCTGTTGATATTGAGGGTGCCGAGTTCAAGCTACAAATTCAGATAGCCTCTAAGGGATGATATACCGCATTTTAGGTCTTGACCCGGGTACAAATTATATGGGTTATGGAATTCTAGAGGTGGAGGGTCGAAATCTAAAGGCTATAGTGCTTGGAGATATTGACCTACACAAGATTACAGACCCATATGACAAGCTGCGATATATCTTTGAGCGCGTGCGCGCCCTTGTTGCAGAGTATAGTCCTAAAGAGGTGGCTCTCGAGTCTCCATTCTTTGGGCAGAATGTGCAGAGCATGCTCAAACTCGGAAGAGCTCAGGGTGTGGCTATGGCTGCAGCATTAAGTTGCAACAAACCCGTTGCCGAGTACGCTCCAACACGTATAAAGCAGGCAATAACGGGCACTGGTGCCGCTTCAAAACAGCAGGTGGCTGCCATAGTTACGCGAACTCTCAAAATTGAAGATACACCTCGACGCCTTGATGCTACAGACGGCATGGCGGTGGCATTATGTCACTACTACGCCACCTCTTCACCCCTTAATGCAGCACTGGGAGAGTCTCGCATAAAGGGTCTGGGAGGCGAAAAAACCGCCCGCAAAAGGGGCAGTAAATCGTGGGAACAATTTGTCAATGAGAACCCGAAACGAGTAAAGAAATAGAGAAAAAAAATAGAGCTCACACGAGCTCTATTTTTTCATTATATCAATCTATTAATCAGAACTTTACATCAATGAACTTATAACATTACACAGCAGTTCAAACTCCTCTGATTTATACTCTGTAGAGAGCGCCACAATACGACCGAGAGGGTCAATGACAAAGCAACGCGGAACATACTCAGTAGCATAGAGCGAATAGATTTGCGAATCACTATCCACACCTACTGGAAAGGTATAACCACATTGTGACACAAAATCTCTCACAACCTCTATTTTCTCGCCTCGAGAGATTGCGAGTATAGCAAACTTCTCGCTATCGAATCTATCCTGCATATCCCTTAAAGCCTTAAGCTGGCTGTGGCAATCAGGGCACCATGATGCAAAAAAGACAAGCAAGACCGTACGACCCTGCAACTGCGAGAGCGTAAGCGACTTACCGTCAAGCATCTTGATAGTAAAATCTGGCGCTGCTTCACCAACGCGTACCAGCGTCGTCTTCTCATGTGATGGCATCGCATCTTCATTTATCACACCGCATCCTAACGCACAAACAGAGAGCAGCGCTACCACAAAAATGTTGTAAATGGTTCTCATAACGTTGTCAAAGGTAGGCATTTAGTTTGAAATATCAAAAAAAATTACTATATTTGCTACTGAATAATACTTGCCACACCATATTGGTAGACAAAACATGCACCGCAAGGCTCTCTACACGCTGTTGAGGGCGCTTTCCGTGCCGTTATTAATATTTTATAAAAATAGGCGCAGAGCCTGTTTTGGCGTGCAATAAGGTGAGATAGTAGGCAAAAGAACGAAATAATAATATTATTTAACTATAACAAATTTAACTATTATCATTTTTTATTATGAAGAAGTTTTTTCTTTTGATGATGACCGCGGCGACTATGCTCTTCGCTTCATCTTGTTCAAAGGAGCAGATTTCAACAACTGTTCCCGTAGGGGAGGAGGTAGCTGTTACGCTTACCGCTGACCTTGGAGCTATTGAGTCTCGTACCAGTGTCATTGCTGATGGCAAGAAGGTAAACGAGGTTGCTTGGGCAATCTATCTCCACGGCTCAACCACTCCGCTGCCTGATTTTCAGGGTGTACTGCCAATCAATGGCAAGGAGGGCAAACTTGAGGTGCGCCTTGTAACTGGTCGTAGCTACGACATCGCTCTGTTTGCTTACCACACAGAGAACCCTACAGACAAGCAGGTAAACATTGCTACTCCAGCACCTAAGTACTACGTGGTAGACTGGAGCAACAACCTTGTTGCTGTTCAGTATCCAAATGGACCAATTGCTAACGATGAGGATGCTCGTGACTGCTTCTGGTTTGTTAAGGAGAATTTGGAGGTAAACGCTCCTATAAACGAGACCTTTGAACTCCATCGTCCACTTGCACAGCTCAACTTCGGTGTTACTGCTCAGGATACTGCTGATGCAGCGGCTGCTGGTCTTGTAGTTAGCCAGTCAAAGATTGTTGCTTCTACATACACTCAGTTCGACGTATTAACTGGTAAGTGCACTGGTGAACTTGTTGAGTACACTTTTGCTCAGAACAAAGTTCCAACACAGGAGCTTACAGTTAGCGATGTGGATTACACATACATCGGTACTGCATACCTGCTTGTTAATGATGGTGAGCCTCTTAAGGATAACGTCAGCATTACCATCTATGATGAAGATAATAACACAACCGCAGTTAACACCCTTTCATACGACAACGTTCCTTTCAAGCGTAACTACCGTACAAATATCCTCGGTGCCCTGCTGACCAATCCTGCAGAGTTTACCGTCAAGGTTGATGAGCGTTTCGATGGAGACTTAACACCTGGCTCGAATAATACACCTAGTATCCTTCCTGCACAGGACGTCGTTGAATTTGGTGCAGAGGGTGGCGATACTTCTGTTGCTCTGACACTTACAAATATTACAGAGAATGTCACTTACACTGTATCTGATTACAACGTCATTAACAAGGTAAATGTAGAGAACGGAGTGTTGTACATCACCGTAAACGAGAACACAAGCTCTGAGTCACGCACTGCTACTATTACCCTTAAAGCAAATGGTGCAGAGGCTACTATCACTGTACAGCAGGAGGGCAAGGCTGTTGAGAAGACAACAATTACCGTTGCTGACTTCTTAGCAATGGAGGAGGATGACACTGTTGAGTATGTCCTTAGCGGTACTATCACTGCTGTAGCTAACACTACTTATGGTAACTTTGATCTTACCGATGATACAGGCACTGTACTCATCTATGGTCTTATGAGTCCAGATGGTGAAACAAACAAATATTGGGCAACATCAGGCGCTAAGCTCGGTGATGACATCGTAGTTAAGACTATACGCACATCATTCAACGGTACTCCACAGGGTAAGAATGCTAAGTTTGTAGAGCTTGTATCTCCTGGAACTCGAGCATTCTACACTGTAGATCCAACGTCTATAGAATTCGCAAGTGCTGGTGGTGAAGAAGTTGTTATCGTAACAAGATACAATACTGACGCTACAGTTAGTGCAACTTCTGACAATGACGTATTCTCTGTTTCTGTTAATGACAATGAAGTAACTATTTCTGCAGCAGCTAATGAACTTGAAGAGAAGATTGAGGGAGCTGTAACCATTAAGGTTGGCGATCTTGCATCTACAGAGGTGAAAGTAATTCTTGCAGCAAAGCCAGCAGCAGGTAATATCGAGGGTGGTAGTGATGACTTCCATACAATTTCTGCCACTAACACTAGTTATGTGTCAGGTAAAACAACTGCAGGATGGAATTATAAGAACTGCGCAATCTTCAAAGGCGGCACATCTGACTCAAGTCCTGCGTTCAAGATGATTGGAGATTCCTCTAACCGTGCACTCTGTATGAATGGTAAGACTTCTGCTGTAGGTACAATTACCTCTCCAACCCTCACTACAGGTTGTGGTACACTTAAGTTCAACTATGGTCTTCCATTCAGCGATACTAAAATTAAGTTCCGTGTGGATATTATGCAGAATGGAGCAGTAGTGAAGACCTTTACCATTAATAACGCTAGTGCTTCAAAGGTAACTAAGTACTCACACGAGGAGACTATTAATGTTGCAGGTGAGTTCCAGATTGTATTTACCAACCTCTCTCCTTCTAATAGCACAAGCAACAAGGACCGTACTGCTATTTGGGATGTTGAGTGGACTGGTTACAGTGCTAACTAATTCACCATACGATACTTACAAAAAAATCTCGCAGAGTTTTCTGCGAGATTTTTTATTTGAATGGTATGATTACATGCTAAATAAAAGGTAGCTTCACCACCTCCGCCTTCAACAATCGTCCACGCACCTCAACGGCAATAACGGTGCCGACCTTAGCGAACTGAGTAGCGACATAACCCATGCCGATACCGACATTTAGGGTTGGGGACATAGTTCCAGAGGTTACAATGCCGATATTATTACCCTCGAGGTCAGCGAGTGGGTACTCATGGCGAGGGATACCGCGGTCAATCATCTTAAAGCCCACAAGTTTACGGCTAACGCCCTCAGCTTTCTGCTGAGCAAGCAGGTCGCGGTCAATAAAATCCTTACCGTCCACAAACTTAGTAATCCAGCCAAGTCCAGCCTCGATAGGCGAAGTAGTATCAGAGATATCATTACCATAGAGGCAGAAGCCCTTCTCAAGGCGAAGGGTATCGCGAGCGCCGAGGCCGATATTCTTCAGACCGTACTCCTCACCCGCAGCCCACAGTGCATTCCACATAGTCTCAGCGTCAGCATTGTGGAGGTAAATCTCGCAACCACCTGCACCGGTATATCCAGTGATAGAGAGGATAGCATCGCAGCCGGCAACGTTCATCTGGCGGAAGGTGTAGTACTCCATATCTTCAACTGGCTCGTCGCACATCTTCTGCACAATCTTCATTGCAAGTGGGCCCTGAACTGCGAGCTGGCAGATGCGGTCAGAGGCGTTCTCAAGTTCAACACCCTCGCGCATACCGAACTGCTCGCCATGCTTAAGAATATGCGCCCAGTCCTTATCGACATTAGCTGCATTTACGCAGAGCATATACTTAGTCTCTGAGAAACGATAGACAAGCACATCATCCACAATGCCGCCCTGACCATTAGGCATGCAAGCATATAGCACCTTGCCATCATAGAGTTTTGAGCAGTCGTTAGACATAATCTTCTGTAGCAGAGCGAGGGCATTCTCTCCCTTGACCCAAATTTCGCCCATATGGCTAACATCAAACACACCCGCACCGTTGCGAACGGTTGCGTGCTCATCCTTAATGCCCGAGAACTCGATAGGCATATTATATCCTGCAAACTCAGCCATCTTGGCACCTGCAGCGATGTGATAATTTGTAAATGGAGTAACTTTCATATTAAGATCTGTTTTAAGGTTTCTTGTTTTGTCTATTTTGTTGGTCGCTTAAATCCCACACGTGGGCAGCGGGTAAACTCCTTAGTGCGATCAAAGAGATAGCGATATGTTGTGTGCATCTTGTGCTGAGTAGCGCAGACATAGTTCCTAATCATCTTGTTCATCACGGGATTAAAGTCGCCAATCCACGCAAACTCAAATGACTTATACTTTGAACGACCCTTTTGAATATAATTTTCAAGGATATAGGTCATAATAGCGCTCTCAATACCCTTACCCTGGAACTCAGGCGTAATGCCAAAGATGATTCCAAAGACTCTGTCGCACGACTTGCGCACCTTAAGTTCCCACATCAGGCGAAGCTTCTCAATAATGCCAAAGCGACCATTAAACTTCCCGATTACACAGTTAAGGTCGGGCACCATAACAAAGAAGCCAATTGGCTCGTCATTATGATAAGCAAAGTATATCAAATTGGGGTCTATAATAGGTTTGAGCGTACGCATAAGTTTCTGCGCCTCCGCCTCGCTCATAGGTTTTACACCTGTAAAGAGCGCCCACGCCTTGTTATAGATTGTTCTCAGATGCTCAGCAGCCTGCGAGAGATCAGTATTGCTCACATCTCTGATTTGATACTCAGGATTAGCAAGCACTCGATGCGCCTTTTCAAGGGCAACATCACTCAGCACACCACTCTCTGCACGCCAAACATATGAGTTCTGGTTAAAATAATTCTGAAAACCATAGTTTTCAAAGAGTATCTTGTAATATGGCGGATGGTAAGGGTTGGTATATAGCGGTTGGTACTGATAGCCATCCACCAGAAGACCCCACCACGCATCTCTTGAACCAAAGTTCACCGGACCATCCATGGCCTCCATACCCTTTGTTGCAAGCCAGTCACGACAGGCATCAAACATAAGATTGGCAACCTGCTGATTGTCTATACACTCAAAGAAACCACAACCGCCAGTAGGCTGCTCGTACTCATCAGTTGCATTGGCGTCATAAAAGGCTGCTATACGTCCTACAGCCTCGCCAGTCACACTATCAATAGCTATCCAACGAATCGCCTCACCGTGCTCAAACTTCTTATTATGCTCGGGATTAAAGACGTTACAAATATCGCTATCAAGAGGGCACACCCACATAGGGCTATCTTTGTAGATAGCTCTATCCACATGCAACCAAACCTTCTCATCCGAGTGAGTCTTGACCTCTTTAAGAATATACTTTGCCATTGTTTACACCTATTTTACAAGTTCAGCATACAAATCATACTCATCTGCTGCTGTTATGCGGACAGTGTAGAAACGACCACGATAGAGTCGTTTGCCATCTGCCGGGATAAAAATCTCCTCATCCACCTCTGGCGAATCGTACTGACTACGAGCAATATAGTAATCACCACGACGCTCATCAACAATAACACGCTCAACATTTCCTATGCGGGCTGTATTATTGTCCAACGAGACATTGCTCTGGATACGCATAAGTTCTTCAACACGATAATCCTTAACGCGCTGAGGCACGTTATCACTAAGTTTCTCTGCCGAGAAGGTCCCCTCCTCTTCTGAATACGGGAATACTCCCAGTCGCTCAAAGCGCTGCTCACGAACGAAGTCGCACAACTCAGCAAAATCCTCTGCACTCTCGTTTGGATAGCCAACAAGCATAGTTGTACGGATAGCAATATCTGGAATAGCAACTCTAAGACGGCTGAGCAAATCTATTGCCTGAGCCTTTGTATGGCGACGATGCATCAACTGCAGCTGATTATCTGCAATATGCTGCAGCGGAATATCGAGATACTTACAAATCTTCGGCTCACGCGCCATAACCTCAATAACATCCTGAGGAAAATCTGTCGGATAGGCATAGTGCAGACGAATCCACTCAATACCCTTAATCTGGCACAACTTTGTCAGAAGTTCGGCCAACTTACGCTCCCCATATAGGTCTACACCGTAGTATGTTGTATCCTGAGCAATTACCATAAGCTCCTTAACCCCTGTAGCTGCAAGTCTCTCAGCCTCCTCAAGCAGGCGCTCCATAGGCACAGAGATATGCTTACCGCGTATATTCGGAATTGCACAGTAACCGCATCGCCAATTACAACCCTCTGAAATCTTCAGATAGGCATAATGCTTTGGTGTAGAGAGTTCACGGGCAGTAGACTCCTCATCATACTCCCCACCCAGAGCCTCAACAACACCAGAGAGGTCGCGAGCACCGAAATATTCATCTACCTCTGGAATCTCCTCACGCAAATAGTCTGCATAGCGCTCCGAGAGGCAACCAATTACAAAGAGTTTATCTATAAGGCCTGCATTCTTGGCATTAACAGCCTCAAAAATGGTATCGATACTCTCCTGCTTGGCGTCACCAATAAATCCGCAAGTATTTATCACCACAACCTTTGCATCTGTCTTGTCACTATCAAAAACAATCTGATAGCCCATAGCTGCCAGTTGTGCTGCAATATGCTCCGAGTCTACACGATTCTTTGCACAGCCGAGGGTTATTACGTTTATCTTCTGCATACTATTTACCAAAAAGAGCCTTTACAAAGTCATGACGGTCAAAAATCTTAAGCTGGTCAATACCCTCGCCAATACCTATATAGCGAACAGGTATGCGGAAAGAGTCACTAATACCGATAACCACGCCACCCTTTGCCGTACCGTCAAGTTTGGTGATTGCCAGCGATGTAACCTGAGTAGCCGCTGTAAACTGGCGAGCCTGTTCAAAGGCATTCTGACCAGTAGAGCCATCAAGAACAAGCATAACCTCGTGTGGCGCATCAGGAATGACTTTTGCCATAACATTTCGAATCTTAGTCAGCTCGTTCATCAGTCCAATCTTGTTGTGCAATCTACCTGCAGTGTCAATAAGTACCACATCAGCGCCATTGGCCAAAGCACTCTTGAGCGTATCAAAGGCCACAGATGCTGGATCTGAGCCCATCTGCTGGCTAATCATCGTAGCACCTGCACGCTCGGCCCAGACTGCAAGCTGGTCAATAGCTGCCGCGCGGAATGTATCGGCAGCTCCGATATAGACCTTTTTACCTGCACGAGTGAGCTGGGCAGCAAGTTTGCCAATAGTAGTGGTCTTACCTGCACCATTCACACCCACAACCATAACAACATAAGGCATACCCTCCTTAACATCGAGTCCAAAGCTATCAGTACGACCCTCTGCCTCCTCCATAAGACGGGCAATCTCGTCGTGCAGAATACCCTGCAGTTCATCTGAGCTGACATATTTATCACGAGCTACACGCTCCTCAATTCTCTGGATAATCTTTACAGTAGTATCGACACCGACATCAGAGGTTATAAGCACCTCCTCCAACTCGTCAAGCACCTCTGCATCAACAGTCGAACGACCTGCAATGGCACGCGCAATTTTAGAGAAAAAACCCTGCTTAGTCTTCTCAAGTCCGGCACTAAGCTCTCGATGCTCCTGCTCGGCACTCTCTATTGTCTGTTCAGGAGTTTGAACATCTGGCTCCTGATTCTTCTTTTTCTTAAAAAGGTCAAAAAATCCCATACCAAAAATAAATATATAATTATCAACGCAAATATAGTGATTTTTACTATATTTGTAACAATCAAACTTACGAAAATGAGACGAACAATAGCATTTATAGCACTTTTTATAACCTCCGTGCTCCCACTTTCAGCTCAAGACCTACTGGTTAAGCGCAGTGGAGAGCAGATAAAGGTTTCTGTACTTGAAGTAACAAAAGATAATATCAAGTATGTGCGGCACAACACTCAGCGCCCCGTATATACCCTATCTACCTCCGAAATTGAGTATATAGAGTATGCAGACGGTGCGCGCGACACCTTTAACAAAGATGCCTCAGAGATGCAACAGCAACCTCACAATGGCAATGCCGAGATATACGACATCGGCTCCTACTACAACAAGAATGGCGTCGAGGGTATTGTCATCGCCACAACTTCAGGTGGAGCGCATGGCACTGTCATCTCTCTTGATGAAATTACATGCGCATGGTCCACAATTGAACGTAAAAAGCTCGTTCACTGTGGCTGCAATGACAAGCTAGATGGTCGTAATAACATGGCTACTCTTGAGCAGTTTATTGTTGACAACAACCTCAGTTGGGATGATTTTCCTGCGGCAAAGTGGTGCAGGGATAAGGGCGAAGGTTGGTATTTACCAGCAATAACAGAGGTGTGGCATATGGGTACTATCGTCAATGGCGGCTCTCGCAATAAGCCTCGTCGTGATGTACGTAAGCAGTACAACGAGCTGTTAAAAGAGTGTGGCGGAAAGGCTCTGAGTCCGCTGATGTACTACTACTCATCTACCGAGTCTGACGATGCTCGCAACGCCACATATTCACACTGCAGTCCCGACAGTCCGCATACTGGCGAGGGCTCTAAAAACGATAGACTCTTTGTACGCGCATTTTACAGATTTTAGGTTATGAATATACTGAACTATATTATTCTGATTGCGATCTACTTCATTACGCCTGCCATTGTTTTATGGCTCGCTCGCAAGTTTACTATCATCAACAAAATTGGCCCTATTATGGTGCTCTATGCGCTGGGAATGGTTATGGGCAACACCCCATTAGCGACAGAGCAGATGGCTACCTTGCAGGACTTTTTGCCAAACATTCTCATTCCGCTGGCCATTCCAATGATGCTATACGGATGCAACTTTGCCAAGAGCGAGGCGAGGTTGCAGATAAAACTCTGTATTAGTGGTTTTATCTCCGTAGCCCTTGCTGTAGCTATTGGCTACATATTTTTTGGACACAAAATCAATGAAGGAGCTGAGGTGGGCGGAATTATCTCGGGTATGTATACCGGCGGCACACTAAACGCAGCCGCACTACAGGCGATATTCAACATCAGTAGTGAGAGCTATATCCTCATCAACTCATACGACATAATTATCTCGTTCAGCTACTTTGTCTTTCTCTTCACTCTGGGCATCCGACTTTTCCGTCGCATGTATGGTCAGCCAACAATAGTAAAGAACGATACAACAATAACAGATAGTTCAAGCAACAACAGCAACCCATACAACATCTTACTCACCTCGGCTGGTCTAAAGCAACTACTCAAAATTATCGGCGTAACGCTACTAGTAGCAGCCATAAGCGGTGGCGTAGCAATTCTGATGCCACAGGGACTATTTATGGTAGTTTTTATTCTACTACTAACTACACTGGGCGTTGTTTGCTCATTCATCAAGCCAATAAAAGCACTCACAGCAAGCTATGATATTGGAATTTACCTGATTTATATCTTCAGTATGGTAATAGCCTCCATGGCAGATTTTTCAAACCTTAATATCGCTGGCGGCATCAACCAATTCGCCTTTTTGACCGTCGCAGTATTTCTATCATTGGCACTCCACGCCCTACTTTGCAGAGCTATGAGGGTAGATGCCGACGCGATGGTTATCTCATCCGTGGCATTTATCAACTCTCCGCCATTTGTACCTATGGCAGCCGCCGCTATGAATAATAAAAATATTATCGTCACAGGACTAAGCGTCGGCGTAGTTGGATATGCCGTAGGTAACTACTTCGGTGTGCTTATGAGCTGGCTGTTGGGGCTGCTGTGAATTGAAAGAGAAAATATCCACCTTTGGTTGCAAGCGAGCTTGACCTTTGGTGGATATTTTCTCTTTCATTGCCTTGTGGCAGCATCCTAAATCCGAATAAACACACAGACGAAGTCTGTACTTCTGTAAGGCTAACGGCTAATAGCAAATGAGGCTGACCAAGCGGTCAGCCTCATAACTGCAGATTCCGTAAGCCGAGTTCTGTTTTAGTTCATCATTTATCTTGGACGGCAGTCACCTGACGCCTCTAGCGGTTTACCCCTCGGCATCGGGCGAGCAACCCTTAATTGCCGATATACATAACCTTGCAACCCACAAGGCGTACTGCCGAGGAACATTGCTGCCCTCGCGGTGGGCTCTTACCCCGCCTTTTCACCCTTACCCTTTCGGGCGGTTATTCTCTGTTACGCTACTATACCCTCACGGACATCAAGCCGTTAAC
>CAJGDC010000008.1 GCA_904502005.1 uncultured Alistipes sp. | reverse complement strand
TCATATCAATGCGAGTCATCATATTCTCATCGTTAAAGAGAAACTGCGCCAATGCACGAGCAAGTTCTGTCTTGCCCACACCGGTAGTGCCAAGGAAGATAAATGAACCTATAGGCTTACGAGGGTCGTTAAGTCCGGCTCGCGAGCGACGTACAGCATCTGAAATAACGGCTATTGCCTGCTCTTGACCTACAACACGATGGTGTAATTCACTCTCCATATTGAGGAGCTTCTCGCGCTCAGATGCTAACATTCGCGCCACTGGAATGCCCGTCCAACGAGATACCACATCGGCAATATCCGTCGCATCAACCTCCTCCTTAATCATTCTACCCGAACTATTTACAGCGTCAAGTTCATCCTGAAGGGCCTCAATAGCTCGCTGACAATCGACAATCTTACCATAGCGAATCTCAGCCACACGGCCATAATCACCTGCACGCTCTGCCTGCTGGGCCTCTACTGTCAAACTCTCAATCTGCTGCTTATTGTGCTGAATCTTGACAAGAATATCACGCTCACCCTGCCAAGCTGCACGCTTAAGCGACTGCACCTCACGCAGATTTTCAATCTCACGGTCTAAACTCTCTATTCGAGCGCTATCACCCTCACGACGTATAGCCTCACGCTCAATCTCCATCTGGCGAATACGGCGGTCAAGTGTATCAATCTCCTCAGGCACAGAGTTCATCTCAAGGCGTAACTTTGAAGCCGCCTCATCTATGAGGTCTATAGCCTTATCGGGCAAAAATCGGGCGGTGATATATCTGTGACTTAACTCCACCGCCGCCACGATAGCCTCATCCTTGATTCTTACACGGTGGTGACTCTCATATCGAGATTTCAGTCCACGAAGAATACTCACAGCATCCTCCGTCGTAGGCTCGTCAATCATAACCCTCTGAAAACGACGCTCAAGGGCCTTATCCTGCTCAAAGTACTTCTGATATTCATCCAGCGTCGTAGCTCCTATCGTGCGCAGCTCTCCACGCGCAAGGGCGGGCTTAAGGATATTTGCGGCATCCATCGCACCACTACTCTTGCCAGCACCTACAAGGGTGTGTATCTCGTCAATAAAGAGCAGTATCTCTCCCTCTGAAGCCACGACCTCTGCCACAACGCTCTTCAGTCGCTCCTCAAACTCTCCTTGATACTTTGCACCCGCAATTAGCGCACCCATATCGAGTGAGTAGATGCTCTTTGAACGCAGATTCTCGGGCACATCGCCATTGACAATACGGTGTGCAATACCCTCAGCAATGGCAGTCTTACCCACACCCGGCTCACCGACAAGTATTGGGTTATTCTTTGTTCGACGTGATAAAATCTGCAACACACGACGGCACTCATCATCACGACCAATTACCGGGTCAAGTTTTCCCGTACGAGCAAGTTCATTAAGATTGATAGCATATTTACCCAGTGCATCATACTCCTTATCTGAATTTTGCGAGTCTACTGTCGAGCCTTTGCGAAACTGCTTTATAACCTCAACAACATCGCTCTCTGTAGCGCCATGTGACTTTAGAATATCTGAAGCCACGCCACGCTCGGCAATAAGAGCCAGAAGCAGATGCTCAACCGATGCATACCTATCGTTAAACTTTTTGGTATAGTCTACAGCACGCTGAATAACCTTTGTTGTATCACCTGCAAAGTATGGCTCTGCAGCACCTGACACCTTAGGCAGACGTGAGATCTCTTGTGTCACAGCTGCACGCAGTGACTCTATATTTACCCCTGCTCGTCCAAGCAGGAATGAGCCGAGAGAGTTATCCTCGGCAACTAAAACAGATAGCAGATGCAGCGGCTCAATAGCCTGCTGAGATGACTGCTGCGCAGTAATGGCTGCACTTTGCAATGCCTGCTGCGCCTTAATGGTTAACGAGTTTATGTTCATAGTCAAATCTAATTTTTGTTTTAACCCTATGTGGTCAAATTTGTTGCCAAAGTAAAATTTCTGCCAATTTGTCATAAGTTTATCGACTATTTTGTTTGAAAAATTGAATATTACCAATTACCTTTGCATCAGTTTTACAGAAAATAGATGAGAGTCAACAAGTATATACAGAATTTGGTGCTGTGGCTGATGCTCGCAGTGGTCTCTGTTGCATATACCGGAAAGGCTCTGCATACCCACACGGACAGCTACTACGATTCATTGAGGAATACCCGTAGTGCGGCATCAAATGGCATGAGTGACGACTGTCCTATATGCCACTTTAACCTACTACTATTCTTTATTTCTCAGAGTCAAGCACTGCTAACAGCGGCTGTTCTGCTAACAGTTATCGCCGCAGTAGATGTCATCTACCGCACCGTTGAGCGTAAGTACTCTCTATCTCTTCGCGCCCCTCCTGTATTGTTATAAAAATTGCCCTCAAATTATTTTTATAACAAGTACTAAATCACAAAATGAAGAAAATTATATCTTTACTTTTGTCGGCACTCTGTGTTGTCGGCAACATCTATGCATCTGACTTTGAGACACACATCTTCGGTCACGTATGCGATGCAAAGAGCAAGGAGATGCTCCCATATATAAATGTAGTAGTACAAAACACAACTATCGGAACTACTACCGACACCTCGGGTCACTATATCCTTAACGATGTTCCAGAAGATACTGAGATTACAATCGAGGTATCAGCCCTTGGTTATCAGACCGTTACAAAGACCATAAAGGTCAATAGTGGCGAGCCACAGGAGATTGACTTCGAAATCTCTGAAGAGCAGGTATCACTCGATGCGGTGGTCGTATCTGCAAACAGAAATGTCACTACCCGTCGTGAGGCGCCAACGCTCGTTAGCGTGCTTGACACTCGCCTTTTTGACGTCACAACATCACCAACAGTTGCCGAGGGACTTAACTTCCAGTCGGGTGTGCGTGTTGAGAACAACTGCCAGAACTGCGGCTTTACTCAGGTGAGAATCAACGGTCTTGATGGTCACTACTCACAGATTTTGATCGACTCTCGCCCAGTATTCTCTGCCCTTGCTGGTGTATATGGTCTGGAGCACCTTCCTGCAAATATGATTGAGCGCATAGAGGTGGTGCGCGGTGGTGGCTCAGCACTATATGGTGCGTCAGCTATCGGCGGTACTGTAAATATCATCACAAAGGAGCCACTCTATAACTCTGGTCAGATTGCCCACACTATCAGCTCTATCGGCTGCAGCGGCTCTTTTGACAACAATACAACCCTCAACGCATCGCTTGTGACCGACAACCATAAGGCGGGCCTTATGGTCTATGGTCAGAATCGCCGCCGCAACGGTTACGACCACAATGGCGACGGATTTGTTGAGATTGGTGAGATTGACGGTCAGACAGTGGGTCTGAGAAGCTATATCAAGACCAGCACATACAGCAAGCTATCACTTGAGTATCACGGCACTAAGGAGTATCGTCGTGGTGGTGACCAGCTTGACGTTCCACCACATCAGGCTTACGTTGCTGAGACAACCGACCACATTATCAACAGCGGAGGCATAACCTTTGAGGGTACAACTGCTGACACTCGCCACCGATATAGCGTCTACGCATCAGCGCAAGATATTAAGCGCGACAGCTACTATGGCAGCTACATGGACCCGAACGCTTACGGTACAACTCACGGCTTTACTGCCGTAGGTGGTGCGCAGTATATGTACCGCTGTCCAAAGTTGCTCTTCCTGCCTGCCGAGTTTACCGCAGGAGTTGAGTACAACCTTGACTATATGAAGGACACCCCTCTTACTGAGGGCTATACCCCTACAAATCAGACAATTCACATCTACAGTGCCTACCTGCAGAACGAGTGGAAGAACGAGACATGGGGATTCCTTATCGGTGGTCGTGCGGATAAACACAACCTTATTGACCACGTAATTTTCTCACCGCGTGTCAATTTCCGATATAACCCAAGCCACAATGTGAACCTGCGTGCTGTCTACTCATCAGGTTTCCGTGCGCCACAGGCTTTTGATGAGGATCTGCACATCACAATCGTTGGCGGCGAGCGTACCCGTATTCGCCTTGCTGACGACCTTAAGGAGGAGCGCAGCCACTCATTCAGCCTCTCGGCAGATATGTACCACACCTTTAAGAACGGAGTTCAGGGCAACCTGCTCGTAGAGGGTTTCTACACCATTCTAAAGGATGTCTTTACCCTTGAGGAGACTGGCGAGACTGCCGATGGCGGCACCGCGACAGTACTTGAGCGTCGTAATGGCTCTGGCGCAACGGTTATGGGAATCAACCTTGAGGCTCGCCTTGCCTTCAACCCTTGGTTGCAGATGCAATTTGGAGGTACTCTCCAGAAGAGCCGCTACAAGGAGCCGGAGAAGTGGAGCGAGGATGAGAGCGTGCCAGCCGAGACCCGCATGTTCCGCACCCCTGACAGCTATGCCTTTTTGACAGCCACTGTCACACCAGTGCGCCGTTTTGACATAGCGCTAACAGGAACATATACCGGAAGAATGCTCGTTCAGCACTTTGCAGGCTATGTAGAGAAGGATGTGGCAGTACTCACAAATCCATACTTCGATATGGGTATTAAGCTGAGCTACGACTTTAGGATCTACCGCTCCATTGTTCTACAGATTAACGGTGGATTAAAGAACATCTTTAACGCCTACCAGCGCGACTTTGACAAGGGCCCTGACCGCGATGCAGGATATATCTACGGTCCATCACTGCCTCGAACATGGTTCCTCGGCGCAAAGATTACCTTCTAGGGCAACTCCTAAAAACCAATATTTATTGAAAACTTCCCTCTATTGTACGGGGGAAGTTTTTTATTTGAATAAAAAGATGTATATTTGCCAAAACATTTGATTTTCAAAATTTTATTGATACTCACTCACATTATGAAGAGATTTTTCGCTGCAGTTTTGCTCCTTATGGGAGTTTTTCCGCTTTATGCCCAACACATAAACTCACGTAATGACACAGAGCTTGCCCAGGAGATTATGCAAGATACCGCCTTCGAGCAATATGTTTGGGCTGTGGGCTTTGGTGACGACCTTGAGACTGCAGATAGCTCTGCTCTGGCAAAGCTATCTTCCTCCGACCTAAATCTGGTAACACAATACAATAGCCAGACAAGAAACGAGCAGATAAATATCGAGAGCGCACGAACTACAGACATTGACGAGGTGAAGGTTACCGGTGCATCAATGGTATATCTTGAGAATATTCGCCGCATAGAGCTCTTCAACTACGAATACAATGGCACCATCTTCCCATATTTTGTACTGCGATATGTCACAGCCGAGCAGTGGAGCAAACGTCATGACAGTCTTAAAGATAAGATTAATAAGTACTTAGACTATGCTGAATACTCAGTCAATGTAACTGAGCAGTTGCGCTGTTATGTTTGGGCATTAGCGCTACTCAAACAGTACAATAAGGGCGACATAAAAGTTGATAATATGGCGGCCGACCAGTATGCCATGAGCAAGATTACTGAGATTCTTGACGACATAGAGATTTCAGTTACAGCTATTCGTGAGCAGAAGGGTGACAAGAACTACCCTTACACCCTCTACTTAGACTTCATTTATGAGGGTGAGCCAATCTCAAACCTCTCTTTCAGCTACTTCGACGGTTGCGGATATATTGATGACACAATTAAGGATGGTCGTAGTATGATAAATATGAAAAAACTCACTCCGACCCTCAAGCTTAACATAGACTGCTACATGGAGAATGAAGCTAGAGTTCTTGACCCAGGAATTCAGCAGTGCGTAAAGATGCTCAGCAATTCTGCCCCGTTTACAGGAAGTCTTAAGGAGATTGAGATTCAGCCTAAGGGTGTAAAGCCGCAGAAAGAGGTTGATACAAACAACCTTAAGCACGCCTCTGCAGTAACCGAGAGCCTTAAGAAGAGTGAGGCGGAGTATGGTCACACCACAGCCGCAACAAACAGCGAGAGCTATACTGCTATCATGGACAAAATTGTCAGCTCATTTACCGACAAGAGTATCAGTGTGCGCGAGCACTTTACCGATAGTGGCTGGGATAATTACGAGAAGATTGTCTCTGAGGGTAATCCGGTTGTTGCGCGTACACCATCATGGCGATTTATCAAGCATGATACGCTCATCATCTGCCGTGAGCTGCCAGTAAAGCTCAAGTTCCCATCTGCTCGCAAACCGTTTATTGAAGATGTTGTCTTCCGCATCAACGAGCGCACCAAGAAGATTGAGTCTGTAGCCTACAAACTCGGTGCCGCTACTGAGAGCAGCATCATGGCAAAAGATTGGGATGAAAGGGACCGCCTAACGCTTATCACATTCCTTGAGGACTACCGCTCTGCATACTGTCTGCGTGATATTGGCTATATCAAAAAGGTCTTCTCAAATGATGCCTATATCATTGTTGGTAAGGTACTTCAGAAGTCGACAAAGAAGTTTAACGACAAGGCTGAACTTATAGAGACCGACGGCAATGCCGTCTATACCCGCTACAGCAAAAAGGAGTATGTAGCTAAGCTATCTAAAAGTTTCTTAAGCAAGGAGTTTGTCAATGTCCGCTTTGAGGAGTGCGATGTCTGTGCCGGTCAGGGTCCAAAGAGGGGAATATATGCCGTACAGGTACGCCAGCTATACACCTCAAACAACTATGCTGACGAGGGAATCCTCACCCTTGCAATTGATATGCGTAACGATATAAATCCTTTGGTACGTGTGCGTGTATGGCAGCAGGAGAGGGATGTAAACTACACCGCCGAGCAGATGATGGTCCGCACCGTATCTACAGAGGGTAGCTTTAACCACGACAATTAGTGACAGTCTCTTAGAAAACATACTAACCTACCAATATCATGAAGCGACTTCTACTACTTATCGCCATCGTCACCATGGCACTCTCTGCCTCTGCTCAGCAGAGTAAGCAGAGCATGACTATAGATAGCAACTCATGGCGCAAGATAAATAGCGATAATCTGACTGGTCTAAATATAGACCCTATCGGTAAAGACCTTTCTCGTCGTCCATGTGCTCGAATAAAGATTCTCTTCGACAAGATGACCAAAGAGCAGATGCAGGAGATTGAGGTTATCACCCCCGACAGCAGAATAGAGGTCACCAAGACTAAAGTTGCTGATTATGAGACCATTCTCATTGTTGAGATGACAGCACGTGAGGGTGTAAAATTCTATCTCCGCCATCCAAAGTTTGGCACATCAAACGAAGTAGAGGTAAATCTTGAGGGCAATACAGAGTATCAGGCAAAGGCTACGCTCAACAAGCAACTTACAATCAACATCGCCTCAAATCACGCAGGGATAGATGTATATCTGAATAACGAATTTAAGGGTACTACGGTTGCGCCAAATAATATCTGCACCATTGCCGATGTGTTCCAAGGTAAGTACTCCCTACGCTTAGAGTATGGTGAGCGCAAATCAACCTCTGAAATTGAGGTCATTGACGGCAGTAACATCTATTTCCGACTTGATATTGACGATACGCAACCCGTACATCAGTACCTGATTATTAATACCAAGCCAAAGAGCGCCCTTGTAGAGATTGATGGCAAGAGCATCCAGCGCAGAAATGGCAAGATTGAGGAGTTGGTCACTAACGGCGTCCATCACTACACCATTTCGGCAGCAGACTACTATCCGCTTAGCGACACTGTGGTGATAGATGGCAGCAAAACTCGCATCTTAGATATTGCTCTCAAGCCGGCCTTCGGTTTTCTAAATGTAGAGCATAGTAACGAGATGGACGGCGCTGAGGTTTACGTTGATAGCCGTATGCGAGGCACGCTACCACTGAGCAAACCGATTACCATCAAGAGCGGTGAGGCAGCCGTACGCATCGTCAAGAGTATGTATCACGACTACAACACCACCGTCACCATCGCAGACGACAAAACCACCACCATTAAGGCTGCTCTTGTTGCCAACTTCGCCCCGGTAACTATTACAACCGATGGTGGCGCAGAGATTTGGATTGATGGTCAGAAGCGTGGCACAAGCAAGTGGATTGGCAACCTTGAGATTGGCAAGCACCTTATTGATTGTCGCAAAACATCGCACGAGGATGCTCATCACTTGCTAAATATCACCAGCACGGAGCCTGTAAGCGTAGATTGTAGCTCACTCACGCCAATCTATGGCTCACTGAGTGTTAGGTCTAATATTACCGGCGCTAAATACTCTATCGACGGTGTTGAACAGAAAGAGGTCCTCCCTTATGTGAATCATAAGGCACTCATAGGCACCCACACAATCAAGATCTTTGCACCTGGTTACAACACCTTCAGCCAGACTATAACTATTGAGAAGGGTAAAATCGCCTCTGTAGATGCTACGCTGACAAAGAAGAGCGCAACAAGCTCTGCAACAAGATATACGACTACCAGTGGAAATAGCAACAAACCTACAACCACAAAATCAGTAACCACAGCTAAAGCCAAGAGCCACTTTGTACAGTTAGGTGTCGGCTTTGAGTTCGGCTTTGGCGATGCAGTAACCACTCTGTCTGTACCAGTTGAGCTACGCTTTGGTCGCACAAATCAGCTAATAAATGGTTTTATAGGCGTAAATTATACTCACGCCTCAACTAAAATTGGAAACAAGAAGAGTGTCGATGTTGATATTGACGCAAACACGCTCTCACCAATGGCTAAGTTGCGCATCAATACCAAGCGAACACACAACAGCTCTGTATTTATTGAGGCGGGAGCAATGTACAACGTTCTCCACTCTACAAAATACAAGACCGGCTATATTGACCTTGATACAGAGAGTTATACAAAAGGTCTGGCGAGCGAGACTAAGTACAAAATTGAGTCTAAGCCTGCCTTAGTTGGTTTGGCATCTATAGGTTACAGCTTTGAAGCAATGGAGCTTTCGCTCTATGCAACTTACAACCTTACCAACCCATATAAGAGTGTAGAGCCGTCATCATATACAGTTAACCACCGCTTAAATAGCACCCCAACAACCCTAAAAGACTACGATTGTAGCCAAAAGTTCCTTGCCAATAAATACACTGTAGGCTTGGGTCTGAGGTTCTACTTTGGTGGCGGATTTATGAAGAAGTAATACCCTGCTATCTATGGAGAGAGTCGCACTGATAGTTATCACCTTTGTCACCTCGTTTATCGGCGTGGCAATCATACACCCATATTTGGTAAAATTTGCCAAGGCAAAGAATATCGTTGACAACCCCAATACCCGCAAGTTGCAGCTTCGCCCGGTACCCGTTTTGGGTGGATTAGCCATATTCTTCGGTATTGTTGCGGGTCTGCTGGCAGCACATACAGTCATCGACTCCTCAGAGCTCTTTGTCATTATCTCAGCCATGATGATAATGACCTATGTCGGGGCTCTGGACGACGTGCTCGACATCTCCCCTATCATACGCCTTATATCTCAGATTATCACCGTTTTAGTACTCATTTACATCGGTGGTTTATCACTCAACAATTTCCATGGTCTATGGGGTATCAACGCCCTTACAGAGTGGGTATATGTTCCGCTGACAATAGTCGCTATCGTGGGTATTATTAACTCCCTAAACCTTATTGACGGGGCCGATGGACTCTTCTCAATCTTCTGCATCAGCGTCTGCGCAATCTACGCCTACATCTTCGACGCTGTTGGTGATTACGCACTCTTTGCATTGGCAATTGCTGCCATTGGCGCCGTGATTCCATTTCTACTCCATAACGCCTTTGGCATAGAGTCAAAGATGTTCGTCGGCGACGGAGGCTCACTGCAGATGGGTGTCGTACTCTCCGCCTTCGTTATGGAGGTGATTTGCAAACCCGAATATAACACCCTTGCTGTTGAGAATAACTATGCTCTCGTGCCTTTTGTGCTTGCAACCCTTGCAATGCCAGTATTTGATACTCTGAGAGTTATGATTGCCCGCATCGCTCGGGGAATATCACCACTTATTGGCGATAAAACACACCTTCACCACCTCTTTATCGACTTGGGAATCTCACACATCAGCACCGCCGTGCTTATCAGCCTATTAAACCTTACTGTCGTTGGAGCATGGCTGCTTGCAGCACGCCATGGCGCAGATGCAAACACCCAACTCTATGTGGTAATTCTCACAGCACTTGTGCTTGATTGGGGAATATATTACACAACACAACTACTTGATTATCTGTACCCAACACAAATGCAACGCCTCCGCAGCTGGAAGCGCAACCACCGCCCCAGCCGCCGATTATTCGACTTTATGAGAAAAATAGTTGATAAGTTGTAGAAAAATTAAAAAAAATATATTACTTTTGCGCATCCATTTTAGCATATTGCTAATATTCAGGACGATGGTTCCGTAGCTCAGTTGGATAGAGCAACAGCCTTCTAAGCTGTGGGTCGTGGGTTCGAATCCCGCCGGAATCACGAGCGATGCAAACAAACATCATTGGCAAGCCACTCCGAAAGGGGTGGCTTTTGTAATATAGGCAGTTGTGGGTGCTTGCACACTTACAACTGCCTATATTGCAAAAGATATTCTGCTGCGCAGAACTTACCAATGATGCTTGTTTATATCCGAGGTTCCGTGCGGGAAAGACGCAGTAAAGCGAAGCGGCTGCGTCAATCCCGCCTACTTTTGGTATTCTAAAATATAATTGTGGAAAATTACAGACATATTATCACTAGCATCTTTCAAGAATGCAAATAACTCCATTTTATCATCCTTAATTTGCAAAATCGCCTTAAAAAAATCTAGATTTGGCAAATTATAAGCAAAAAATTGGGGAAATGGGCATTTCTTAGTTTATTTCGTAAAGTATACATTTTTTAGCCAGTAGGCACAAATCGGATCTTGGAATGAAATTTCGCAAGCCTTGTTATGATTGATCTTTTTTCCCTAACGATGCGTCAATTATTGGAGAATATTGCATATCTTTGCGCGGTAACCTTTATATGATTAGAGAATAGACAACTCAAGTCTCATGGAAATAGAATTATTAATTCACTATTAATATTGATTATAATGAAGAAATTTTATCAAGCACCAACATTGGATGTCTTCGAAAGTGCAGTAGAACAGGGATTTTTAGTAAGTTTACCAGATCAGTTGGAGAAGCCAAATGTCGATCCTGAACAGGGTTGGGATTAAATTTTGTCTTTAAGGAAATTCGCACGAAACTGATCATTTGCTTCTTTATCTATTATCTTATATTGCTATGAAATATTGGTTATTCAAACTTATTGTTATAGCCTTAGCGATAGGTGCTATAGCGTGTACAGATGACGCACCGTCTTCGTTAAATACTCCAACGGATATGGGAAGTTTGCCAAATCTTACAGCCTCTATTGAGGATGGTGAAACAAGAACATATATTGATAATGAAATATATCTTCGCTGGCATGCTGAAGATAATATTGTGGCGTTCTTTGGCAATACGTTGAATCGTCAGTATCAATTTACTGGTCAGACCGGCGATAATAGTGGTACATTCAAGCATATCCCTAGCACACAGCTCGGTACAGGTAATATCATAGAACAGATATACGCTGTATATCCTTATGATGATAGTATAAGGATTACCGAGGGTGGAGTTATGCGTCTCACCCTGCCTGCTGAGCAGTATTATGCAGAGAACTCCTTTGGTCGAAATGCAAATACAATGGTCGCTGTAACAGAGAATACAGAGGACACATTCCTGAATTTTAGAAACGTTTGCGGCTATCTTAAGTTGAAACTGTATCAAGAGGAGGCACCTAAAGTTAAGCGCATCTCAGTTGAAGGTAATGCAGGTGAGAAGATTGCAGGTCACGCAACTGTCGCAATAGCATATGGTGAGGCACCTATAGTAACCATGGCTGAAGATGCTACATCCGTTGTATCGCTCAATTGCGGTGAAGGTGTTGGCATTGGAGAGTCAGCTGAGTCGCCTGTTGAGTTCTGGTTGACTATTCCTGAGACAACTTTTGAGAGTGGTATAAGCCTAACTGTAGAGGATGTTGATGGTAATATATTCCGTATCAGCACCACTAAACCACTGACAATCACACGAAACCATATTCAGCCAATGGCGGCGTTAGAGGTTAAGTTCAATGTGCAGGCGGATAATGAGATATGGTATACCTCAAGTGACGAAACGGTAATTACCCCATATAAAACAGATGTATTCGGCGCAAAGATTGTCTCCAATACTTACGAGAATGGTAAGGGCGTTATTCTATTTGATGGCCCTGTAACTTCTATAGGAGATAGAGCCTTTTACAACAAGAGCAAACTAACCAGCATCTCTCTGCCATATGGTGTCTCTTCAATTGGAGAATCTACTTTTTATTATTGCTCACGTCTTGTGAACATAACTATCCCTGAGAGTGTTACTCAGATTGGTCGTTATGCGTTTTGTTATTGCTCTAAATTAGAAGAGATAACAATACCGGAGAGTGTCACAAAAATGGGGTGGGATATATTCGGAGGTTGTACATCACTAAAGGAATTTAAGGGCAAAGGCGCCCAACTTGATGGTCTCTGTTTGGTATGGGATGATTACCTTATGGGTTATGCTTCAAATAGCGATGTAAAGGAGTTTACAATACCATCTGGAGTAACTGGCATTTGTGATGAGTGCTTTAGAGAGAGTTCAATAGAGGTGTTGACACTCCCTTCAACTATAGAAAGTTTTACATCCCTTGGTAGTTTTAAGCAACTAAAAAAGATAATTTGCCATGCAACTACACCTCCAGGGATTAACGCCTCACCGTGGTTTACAAATAATAAGACATCATCATTTAAGGGGCTTTTTGTACCGGCGAAGTCTTTGGATAAGTACAAGGCGGCTTCTGGCTGGAAGAATTATTCGCTATATGGATTCTATGATGAAACACATCGTCCATCTCAAATATCATCAAAGAAAATTACATACAAGGCAACAAGTAAATTAGAGCCGTATATTTACAATTTTGGCAATGTTAATATTGTTGAAAATAGATATGATGAGGCTACAGGCGAGGGTGAGATTACTTTTGATGCAGATTTGAAGTCTCTGTACTATAATTTTTACAACTGCTCTAACCTTCTTGAGATAGTTATTCCAGAGGGTGTAACGTCAATAGACCAGTCAGCCTTTGAACAGTGTAATAATCTTATGTGTATCACATTGCCAAGTACTTTAACTAGAATCGGCAACTACGTTTTTAGGATTTGTTCTTCGTTGAAGAGTATTTCATTGCCAAGCAGTTTAACTGAAATTGGTCTCGATGCTTTTTCTTTTTGCAGGTCGCTTGAAACTATTACTGTGCCAGACAAGGTCTCTAAAATTAATGAGAATACTTTTAGAGGATGTGAGAAGTTAACCCATTTGACTTTGGGTAGTGGAGTAACTGTATTTAATGATTACCTCGATTTTACTACAAATCTTAGAAGTATCTATTGTAAGTCAAAAACTCCACCTACGCTTGCGTCGTCATACAATTTCACACAAAATAATGGATATCATCCAAACCTAACGACTATCTATGTGCCTCAGGGCGCTTGGTCGGCATATTATAACAGCTCAAGTGGATGGAGAAATTATAGCATAGTGGAGTATGACGGCTCTTTACCGGTTCCTTGGGAGAGTGGCAATGAAGGTGGTAATGAGGGCGAAACTACTGCAAAAGTGACTGTAGATACCAACTCTCAATGGCGTATATCTTCGACTGTTGCAAATCCTGATGCAGCTCTCTATGATGGCGTCTATGAGAGTCAATATAATTACCATGCAGGTGGTGTTACATCATATATGTATATTACAATTGAAGGTCTAGAACAGTTCCAGTTCTATGTGCGTAGCGATGCGGAGTCAATCTATGACTATGTATTGGTTGGTGAGTTGGACGCAACAATTAACAATACTACGGATGTAAATAGTCCATCAGTGAAGTTCCACACGCGCGGCAATCAGCAGAGTGGCACCGAGTTATCAAACTATACATTAGTTAAGTTTGATAATATCGACAAGCAGAAACACACGATTACTATTGCATACCGCAAGGACTCTTCTACAGATGTTGGTGCAGATCGTGGATATGTGCTTATCCCTAAACAGCAATAACAAGCAGCATACATTGTAAAACATAGATTTAATTACTGTCATGAAACAGAATCGTATATTTTACGCTTTATTTATAGTAATTGCCCTCTGTACAGCCTGTGCAGATAGTATCAAAGAGGAGCCAGTGGTAGGAGATATTCCAACCCAGGGGATGTTGGTAAAATATTCTGAACTAACGGCTGGTTTCGATAGTGACCAGACAAGAACCTACGTAGAAAACGGAGCCTATCTTCGTTGGCATGAGGCAGATGCTATCTCTGCATTTGTAGGCAATACGGGTAACAACAAGTATATCTTCAATGGCGCGACAGGTGATAATAGCGGTACGTTCTCGCTTGATAGCTTAACTGACCCACAGACAGGTGAGCCTATTGATAGAATTTATGCTGTATATCCATATAGTAGCACCAATGTTCTATCTACTGATGGGGTGGTTACATTGAGCTATCCATCATCTCAAACATATCTTGAGAATTCGTTTGGTAGAGATGCAAGTGTAATGGTTGCTGCGACAGCCTCTACATCAGATACTTTTTTGAGTTTCAAAAATGGTTGCGGATGGTTGTGCCTAAAATTATATAACATCAATGGTGCCAATTTATCAAGCATAACTCTTGAGGGTAATAATGGTGAGAAAATTTCAGGAGAGGCATATATATCGATGGATGAGCATGGTGAGCCTATTGTTCATATGGGCGAAGATGCCTATACTACGATTAAACTTGACGCAAATGTTAAACTCGGCAAAACTGCTGAAGAGGCGATTGCGATTTGGATTGCACTTCCACCAACTACTTTTAGCAACGGAATAAAGGTTACAGCCTTTGACTCTACCGGAAAGGTGTTTGAGAAGAGCACTACAAATGAGGTTGTCATTGAGCGTAACCATATCCAGCCAATGGCAGCTCTTGAGGCAACCTTTGAGAAGGTTATGGCTGATAATGAGATATGGTACACATCAAAGGATGGCAAGGTGGTAACACCTACACAAACCTCTGGTTTTGGTGCAGAAATAGTATCTAATACTTACACCGATGGCTTAGGTGTCATAAAGTTTGATGGGCCTGTGACAAAGATAGGTTATAGAGCATTCTACGAAAGCACTACAATTAAAAGTGTAATCCTCCCTTCTACAGTTACTGAGATAGATGATTGGGCATTTTTTAATTCAAGTATTGAAAGCATAACCATCAATGATGGCGTAACTCGAATTGGTGATTATGTATTTTCTAGAAGTCGTCTTAGTAGTGTTGTAGTTCCAAATAGTGTAACTGAAATTGGCACATTTGCTTTCTCGACCCTCATACTCTCAGAGGTAACACTGGGAAGTGGTTTGACCGAAATTGGTAGAATATTCTATAACTGCGGTATCAAAGAGATCGTTATTCCAGATAGTGTCACAGCAATTAGAGAGCAGGCCTTTGAAGAGTGCAGCTACTTAAAAAAGGTCGTTTTAGGTAAAGGAGTTAAAACTGTTGAGTCGGCAGCATTCTTTGGATGCGACCAACTTGAGGAGTTCTATGGTGATTGTGTAACAGAAGACCATCGTTATGTGGTAATAGATGGTGAGTTGGTGGCTACTGCACTTTGTGGCTTAACAGAGATAGTTATACCTGCTCATGTAACTAAAATCGCACGTGATGCATGTGCTAAAGATCAGAACTTTGCCTATAACTCTCCTCTTGAGCGTATTATTATCCACGATGAAGTAACGACTATTGGGGCAAGTGCTTTTAGTAATAATATTACAAAAGAACTCTATCTTGGTAAGAAGGTCAATCAAATTGGCACTAGCGCATTTACACAATATCCAAATCGCTATATAGAGCGAGTAGATATAAGCGATATAGATGCTTGGTGTAAGATAGAGTTCTTAAAGAATGAAACAGGAGCAATCAGTTATAGCTCTACACCTGTTGAAAATGGAACGAAAGTCTATCTTAACGGCGAGTTAATTACAGATGTTGTATTCCCAGCCGAGCTCAATGAGGTGGGGCAAATAACATTCATGAATTGGAAGCAGCTTAATAGTGTTGAGCTACACGATGGTATTACATCAATTGGAGATTCGGCATTTAAAGTGTGTACTTCACTAAAGAGTATCTCTATTCCTCAGAGTGTTACTTCAATTGGATCATCTGCATTCCAAAGTTGCACAAGTATTGAAAGCATTAATATTCCATCAGGTGTTAAGACTATTAGTTATTATACATTTAGTTCCTGCGGTAATGAGAATGTAAATATAATCATATCTGATGGTGTTGAGGTGATTAGAAATTCGGCATTTCATGGTTCTAGAATAACAAGTATCATTATTCCAGCCTCTGTTAAGGAGATACATTATGATGCGTTTAACTATTGTAGAAATCTCTCAAGTGTGTACTGTATGGGCGCACCGGCTTCGGCGATTAACTGGTCGTACGGAAATGCGTTTGAAAACAATGCCGAGGGAAGAAAAATATATGTACCAGGTGCTTATCTGTATGAGTATACAAAGGCTAGTGGTTGGAGTAAATACAGCGCTGATATAGAGATAATGAGTACTTCTGCAGAGAATACAATTGTATATACCACTAGCGATAATAAGGCGTTGACAATCTCTGAATATGCCGATTTTGGTGCTTCCATACTCTCTCATACATACAATAATGGTCAGGGTGAAATTACATTTAGTCAAGCTCCTACCAAGATTGGGGGATTAAGAATGTTTGAGGATAAGACAACTTTAACCAGCATATCTCTCCCTGAGAGTATTACAAGCATTGGTGACAAGCTTTCAAGTAGTAGTAACCTTGCGTCAGTTAAGTTGAGCAATAAAATGACCGTTATTCCATCATTTGCCTTTTATGGATGTAGCAAGTTGATAGACATCAATATTCCTGATAGCCTGATTGAAATAGGTAAATGTGCATTTGATGGTTGTTCTCAGTTAAAAAGTATTACCCTTCCTCAAGGTGTTACAGCAATTGGAGATTCTGCATTTGATGGTTGTTCTGCACTACAAAGTGTTGATTTGCCGGCAACCCTTGCAACTATTGGAGAGGCGGCATTTTATGAATGCAAATCGTTGGCAAGCATAACAATTCCTGATGGTGTTACAGAGATTAAGTATACCACCTTTGCGAAGTGTAGCTCTCTAAATAGCGTAGAGATAGGTAGTGGCGTTGCTAAAATCGGACAGTGGGCATTTAATGAATGTATTGGAATCACCTCGCTTACTATTCCTGGCAATGTTAAAACTCTTGGAGAAGGAGCCTTTATAAATTGTACAAACTTAGCATCTCTAACTATCGAGAGTGGTGTAACAACTATTGGTATAAAGGCGTTCCAGGTATGCCCTAATATAAAGAAAATTTCTATCCCAGGTAGTGTCACCACAATCGAGGATGATGCATTTTATGAGTGTACAAATACTGCTGAGATAACTCTTGAAGAGGGTGTAAAGAGTATTGGTGAGTCTGCATTTTGGGGCTCTAAATACCTCAATACTATGACTATACCAGCGAGTGTAACCTCAATAGGAAAATATGCGTTTTGGGGGTATAATTCAGTCGCCTCAATAAAATGCCTATCTACTACTCCTCCTTCTATCAGCGAGACTACATTCAATGTGTATAGCACAAGTAGGATATATGTACCTGAGGGTTGCATCAATGCTTATAAATCCCATAGTGGTTGGAGTAAATATTGGAGTGAATATGGAGATATTTTTGTAGAGAATGTTAGTAGGGCATACACTCTAAACCTTAATAACAACTGGCGCAAATCTACATCTATATCAAATCCAAACTCATCACTATATGATGGCGTTTACGAGAGTTATAGCAATTATAATGTTAATAGTACTGGAGCCACAATGTATATAGATATTGCTGGATATGAGACTTTTAAGCTGTATGTTAGAAGCTCTGCAGAATCTTATTACGACTATGTAATGGTCAGTCAGTTGGATGCAACAATCACTAACTCTACTTCATATGGTGATAGCAAAGTTAAGGCATATACTCGTGGTGCACAAAGTAGTGGAACTGATATTTCCAATTATAAGTTAGTTGAATTTACTGGTATTGACAAAGGTAAGCACCGTATTACAATTGTTTATCGCAAGGATGGCAGTACTCATTCAGGACAAGATCGTGGTTACATCATAATCCCTAAACAATAGCCTGCGGGCTATGTAAGTGCAAGCCATAAAGAGGCCGTTGTTGATATTTCTCAAACATCGGCCTCTTATTTTTTTTGGGGGGGGCATTGAAAATCTTATCGTATTCTACAAGTAGTGGTTAAAGTATTTGCAGAATGTATATATGATTGTCTGTGAGTGTGGTGTGAGGATGTATAGTGCAAATCATACAACGCTTTGAGTATTTGAGACTAACAAGCCTCGCCGTCTCCACCGCCGGAATCACGAGCGATGCAAACAAACATCATTGGCTAGCCACTCCGAAAGGGGTGGCTTTTGTAATATAAGCAGTTGCGGGTGCCTGCACACTTACAACTGCTTATATTGCAAAAGATATTCTGCTGCGCAGAACTTGCCAATGATGTCTGTTTATATCCGAGGTTCCGTGCGGGAAAGACGCAGTAAAGCGTAGCGGCTGCGTCAATTCCACCTGTCTAATTATTGCCGAGCTTGTGCACAATGACCACGACCATATTACCGGTTTTGCCTTCGACACTACGCTCGTAAGGATGGACGAGAAGCTCTACAACTACTTTGTCCGACACGCCGGCGATAAGCCATATGAGTTTAACCTTTTAAGCGTGAACGACCAGATGGCAAAGGTGCGCGACACAACCCCCACAGAGATTGCCAACAAGGTACACATGTCGCAGATTAAGTTTTTCAAGTTCTGCCGTAAATATTTCGACTGCACCGCCACAGAACTCATAGCCCGAGTTCAAGGCGAGGAATAATTCCTATAAAAAGCTGTTTTTCAGCACTATAGCGCATGAATAAATATAAAAAATATAGGGGGGGGTAATGGAAATGAAAAAAAGAGCCCAAAAATCAAGATTTTTTGGATTATTTTGATTAACTTTGCCATGATTGTGTGGTTTTGTTTTCGATATAGGTGAAGAAATTTACAACATATTTACTAACCCTACTGCTGGCGTTGATAGCTGTACCATCTTTGGCACAGCAGAATATTGTTGTATCTGACACCACCTCTTACGAAATCCACTTCCGTTGGGACAAATCCAAGCTTGATACCCTCTATCTGGGTAACAACCACACCCTCAGGGCTATGGCTAAACAGCTCGACTCTCTGCATGGAAAAAATAGACTCGATTCTATTGTTATCGTTTCGCAATCTTCACCAGAGGGTCCATATCTCCGTAACCAGAACCTGTCGCGTCGCCGTGCTGCCACAATGCGTAGCTACATGGAGCGTCGCCATCCAAGTGTCAAGGAGCGCCTTACCGTAAATCCAGATGGCGAGTCTTGGGAGCAGTTGCGCCACTATATTGCTCTCGATAAGAAGCTCAGCCCGGGTACAAAAAAGCGTCTATACAACATTATCAACGACAACACAGTACCTATTGAGGTCAAGAAGCAGAGACTCTCAAAGGATGTAGCCTACCGCTACCTCTACCAAAAGTACTATCCCGTAATCCGAAACTCTCGCATTCAGGTTGTCTACCAAAAGTTCAACTTTGTGAAGCAGCAGCCAATGCTCTTGCCGCAAACTTCACTCCACACACAGGCTCCACTGCCTACGGTTGAACCGTTGAAGTTGGTTGCTAAGCAGCTCTTTAGCGCCGACACCCTCGTTTTTGCGTGCAAGACCAACCTGCTCTATGATGCCGTGACAGCTCTAAACTTCGAGCTAGAGTTACCTATCGGCAACCACTGGTCAGTAATGGTTGAGGATGTCTTTCCGTGGTGGGAGACGGGCAATAAGTACTGCCTGCAGATGTGGGAGATGGGTGCAGAGGCTCGCTACTGGTTCCGCAAAAACAACTACTACGCCAATAAGCTACACGGACACTTCTTGGGACTCTATGGCATGAGCTCGAGATTTGACTTCCAGAATGACTACGACATATGCTATCAGGGTGAGTATTGGTCTGCAGGTCTTACTTATGGATATGCCATTAAACTTACTCGCCACCTCAACATGGAGTTCTCGCTCTCGTTGGGCTACCTATCATCGTCATATCGCCACTACTACCCTGCCGATGACTATAGCCTGCTCTGGCGAGATAAGTCAAAGGTTGGCCGCATAAGCTACTTTGGCCCTACGAAGCTAAAGGTGTCGCTGGTTGTGCCAATTCGTATTCCATATAAGAAGAGAGGAGGTGCGCTATGAGAGGCCTGGTAAAGTTGTTCATACTGCTCTCTGCGGCTCTTGCGCTCTCGTGCCACCGCCGTCCACTTTTTGACCCAGAGGACTCGGCACTGCTCAAGGTGAGACTGGTTACCGACGGCATCCACAATGTCACATGCGACATATACAACCCAAATGTAGAGGTTCCGCCGATAACATCAGATATGATGCGAGTATTTATCTACGAACCGGATGGTGCGCCAATCCTTTCGCAGGGATTTATCTCTACAAAGAGGATTGATGAGAATGGCTATGAGGTTCTTAGCGGTCCACTATCACTAACAATGGGTAGATATAAGTTGCTCAGTTACAACTTCGACCTTGATGTTACACAAATCTCTGACGAGAGTAGTTACAATACTATCCAAGCGACTACCCAGACCGTTCCACAGTACTTCTACAGCCGCTTTAACACTCGAGCTGATGAGTTTGGAACAGTGCTCTATCCACCTGAGCACCTGATGGTTGCCCGTGCATCAGAGCTTAACATGCACTCACACCATGGCATTAAGAACATTGAGCTGGATGCCCATACTATTGTTGATACCTATTATATACAGATAAAGATTACCGGAGCCGGTAATATGGCAAAAAATGCCAAGTGCCAAGCACTACTTACAGGCGTAGCGCCATCAAACTGTTTCGGCCCAAATATTAGAAATAGCGAGTCGCCTGCCTCGCTCTACTTTGAGATGCAGCGCAACATAGACCCAAATACGCGCGATGGTGAGAATAACGAGGTACTTTGTGCTGTGTTTAACACCTTCGGAAAGATTCAAGATGTTGAGAGCGACCTACATGTAACCCTGAGCGTTCTTACCCGCGATGGCAAGACCCACCAGAAGGTTATCGATATGGAGCCAATATTTGAGACTGAGGATGCTCGCGAAAGACACTGGTTGCTTATTGAGGAGGAGTGGGATATTCCAGATATTGTGATTCCTGAGGGTAACGGTGGTTTTGCCCCGGATGTTGATGACTGGAAAGATATTGAGGAGACAATTCCTATTGGGCCTAGAAACTAACCAACTAACTAACAATTATAACAAAACAAAACAAAACAAAAACAAAAACAACCAAACACAATTCACAATTTTCTTTAACCAATTTTTACAACTATGAAAAAGTTTTTCTTGTTGGCAGCCGTTGTAGGTGTAGCACTTACAAGCTGCGTAAAAAATGAGGGTCTTGCAACTGTTGCAGACCAGAATGAGATTACCTTTGAGGTAGCTAAGTTCAAGGCTTCATCTCGTGCAGAGGTAGCATTCCCAACCGATATTCCTTTCGGTACTTATGCTTACTACGAGAACTCTCTGACTCCAGGTTCACACTCACCTTACATTCAAAATGCTGAGATTATTTACAAGGTTGCTGATGGTAACGGTTACTGGGCAGCTAATGGCGAGACCTACTTCTGGCCTACACAGGGTCACCTCGACTTTATCAGCTACGCTCCTTACAATGAAGATGCAAATAGCCCTGCAGTTCCAAAGATTAGCGACGCTGATGTTCAGCAGACCATTAAGTATGAGACCTTCAAGGTTGACGCAGCTAATCCAGTAGACCTTCTCTACTCTGACAAGGCTATGCAGCAGACTGCAAACACTGTACACTACGGTTTTACTGGTGTACCTACCCTCTTCCACCACGCTCTTGCAAAGTTGAACATCATGGTTAAGGCTTTCCGCCTGGACAACAGAAACGAGTCTCCAGAGGCTGTAACTAGCTGGAATGTTGTTGTTAAGAAGATTACAATTAAAAATATCTATGATGAGGGTAGCCTTACTCTGAAGACTACAAATGTACACGATCAAGGTGCAACTACTGTTCAGTGGACTAACACTATTACAGCTGTTAAGTACGATGTATGGTCTAACACCAGCTCTCAGACATCTAAGGTATGGGAGTGCGAGCAGACTCTTACAACAACTGCTCGCCACTATGGTGCAGGTACTGCTGATGTAGCAGAGAACTACTTCGTTCTTCCACAGGCTATGTCTGCCGGTGTTCAGCAGATTACTATCGACTACGCAATCACTACAAGTGCTCCTGGTGGTCAGACAGCTACTGTAGAACATAGCGCTACTAAGTACTTCGTCGACTTCCCAGCAGTTCCAGCTTGGGAGCAGGGTAAGAACATCACCTACACTATCGACATCGACCCAGCAGGTGATGAGATTCACTTCGCTCCAGCAGTCGTTGATTGGGAGAATGTTGACGGTGTAATTTCAATCTAAGCAACCATTTAGGGTATTGAGGGCTGATAACCCTCAATACTCACAAATTTAAGAGATAATGTCAAGATTTGTATACATACTTTGCATCGCGCTACTAACCGCTTCGTGCGTTAAGGTTGATAGCTCAGAGAATGGCTCTGGCAACACTATCACCTTTGGCACGCAGAGGGGTGGTGGCACTCGTGCGGCGACACTTATCGGAGGCTCCGACACCGACGCCTTCCGCGCTCAGCCATTCTCTGTCTATGGAGATTGGATTAGAGATAATGGCGACCGCTCAGAGGTGTTCCACGATGTAGAGGTGAGCTATACAACTGACGCCAAAGCCCCAACGGGGTGGATTTACGACCCAATTCAGCACTGGCAGATGGATGGCAGCTACGAGTTCAGAGCCTACTGGCCCGCTTCGTCAGTGGTCTTGGGTACTGCTACAGCAAGAACGCTGGCGTTGGAGTACAACATGTTGCAGCGCAATGACGACATGATGGTTGCCTATGTGGGTTGCCCGACAAAGAACAATGGCAAGCCTGTAGAGCTAAACTTCCACCACACGCTCTCTGCCGTTACGGTTAAGTTCATGGCTCCTGGTGCCGAGTGTGAGTATAGACTCAAGCATCTATTCTTCACCAGCCTCAACTACATCGGAGCGCTGCCGTATGACATGACCGACACCACCCCCGATGTGACAGAGAAGTGGGTATATGGTGCTCGCAGTTACGTAAATCCTGATGATATAATGGCATCCGAGCGTCTACGCGAGTGGAGCAGCAGCGAAGGACGATTGATTCCACATTCCGCAGATGACTATCCGGAGGAGTTTGACCTCTTCCTGCCACAGTCGCTTGTTGTCGCTCAGGGCATTGCAGCGCCAAGCATAACATTCACCCTCGATGTTAAGTGGGCAACAACCGACACAATCACCATGACCGTAGCTCTGCCTACAAAGGACAGCGAGGGCAAGGATATGGTATGGCGCGCAGGTAGAAAATATATATATGTAGTTACCGTACAGCCTGACAAGTTTGACGTTCAGGTGCGTACAACAGATTGGGATGAGGTTAATGCCTCAGTGGGTGATTTAGTATTTTAACAGATGAACAGAGTCGTTCACATACTATTGTTTGCACTGCTAACCGCATTTGGTTGCACTCACTCCGAGAGTATATACTCGGGGCAGGGGGCGCTGACCGTATCTATAAACGCGACACCTCTAACTCGTGCCACAGTCCCAGGCGATGGCGATATATATATGGGTGGCGGCATGGAGGATGTTACCCTTGTGCTTGTAAACTCTATGGGTAATATCTCAGAGATTCAGCGCATAACAGCCTTGACAGGCGATGAGCAGAAGGTTAAAGATGTAACCTTTACAAACCTCGATGTGGGCAACTACATGCTCTATGCCTATGCAAATACCGAGCGAGCTCTGCTCTCAGAGGCGAAAACGATGCTCAACGCCCTTAAGGCAGGTGATGATTTTAATAGCAACACCCTATTTACGACCCTCACCTCTCGCACAACGCCCGTCATAGATAACTCGCACCCACTGCTGCTGACCGCAGAAAAGGCTGTAAGTATCGGCGTAGAGAACTCTTCGACCACTATCGACATGTTGCGCCCGGTGGTGCTGTTTGAGGTTAGCCTCTACAACCACTCCGACTTCCCTATGCAGATTGACGACATATCGTTCAGTAATTTCAACCCATCTACAAGCTACATCCTGCCAAAAAATGGCGTTATACCTACCTCTGTAACATACCGAGCTCTTCCGCTCTACGACACCTATACCGGTGGCACAGATATTACCGTGCCTGCATCTACAGAGCAGTGCATCTACCAAACACCACTCTTTGAGAATCGCGCACCATCATACACCATGAGCCTTACGGCAAAGGTTGGTAGTGGTGGCGTAGAGACTGTTACCAGCATAAACACCACAGATAACTTTATGCTCAAAAACCGCAGCACGGGTCGCTACCTTGTAGACAACGGCTCGGGTAAAATGGCTGTAGTTTCGTCAGTAGACAACGCTATAAGTCAAGAGCACGCCATGTGGCGCTTCAGCGGCAATGGTAGTGGTTATATGACCAATGTGGCTACGGGTAAAAAATACTACCGTGGCACATCGGCCGCAAACTCTGGCAGCAATCTAACATTCCAGGTTAGTGAAGGTTATCTACGCATATACTACAACAGATACTACCTTCGCGACAATAATGGTACTGCAAATTTTGGCAATACTAACAACTCCACCCGAGACTGGATTATAGAGAAGAGTGGTGGTAAAACTGCGTCTATAAGCAACAGTCAGATAAATGTTGTAGACAAGCAGACGGCAGCAGTAACGCCGATGACAGAGCAGCTTAGAAATCAGCATATTAAGATAGTTATTAACGCCTACTTTAGCCAGACCGATGGTCAGTTTAACTTTACCGTACTACCGTGGGTGGAGAAGAACGAGGAGGTTGAGTTTAACTAGTTGCACATAATAGAACAATGAAGAAGCTACTATACATACTACTTACGCTACTCTGCTTTTGCAGTTGCACTGACAGCTACCTTGACAGTCCAACCGCTAAAGAGGGCGAGCCTGTGGAGTTGATTCTCAACTTTGGTGCGCAAAATCTTGAGCATAATATCGTTACCCGTCAGACTATGCCAGAAATCTCTGACGAGGCGAAGATTTACAACCTCTATATCTACATCTTTGATAACGAAGGTAAAAAGATTTATGGTCGCTATTTTGACGTTGCCGATGTGTTGGCTTCAACAAATGCTGTAACCTCTTCAACTGAAGATGCGTGGTATGTTAATGTCCCCGAGGGTGATAGTCAGAGCTGCTCCGGTACAATCAAGATTCACACTATCGCCCGTAGTGGCTGCAAGATTTTCGGTGTCTCAAATATTGACTCCAAGATGGTTAGCGTCTCACCAGAGGTGCTTAACCAGGTGCAACACCAAGATGAACTCCTTGATATGGTCGTTAGCCTCAACCAGGAGTTTGTTGAGCGTAGTGGATACTTCCCAATGACTGGAGAGCTCTCACCTGTAAATACAGCCGCGTTATCTGGCACGCTGCAGTTGCGTCGTATAGATGCCAAGGTGCGCTTCTGGGTAAAGGTCGGCAATGATGAGATCGACTCCTTTGAGCTTAAGAAGTGGCAGATATTCAACGTCTCGGGTGACACCTATCTAATGGATAAAAATGTTCGTGGTAAATACAACCTTCCAACAACAGACTCGGCACGTGGATATTTTGACACCCCAACAAAAAATGTTGAGGATGAGGATGTATATCAGGCAGGCTCAACGACCACTACTGATGATGATAAAACCCGCTACGGATTCTCATTCTACCTGCTTGAAAACAATCTAAAACCTAAAAAGAGCCCTACACAGTATAGTGACCGCGAGCGACAGATTAAGGATAGCGAGGGTTTGAATGGCGAGTGGGAGTATGCCAACAACAACTCCACCTATGTTGTTCTTACAGGTCGTCTTACAATGAATACCGACTATGCCATCTCAGATACAGAGGTCAAAGATGGCTGTACACTTAGCGCAGAGGTACGCTACGTAGTCCATCTGGGTGACTTCTCTCACGCAGGTCCTGCAGATTTTAACACCGAGAGAAATACTGCCTACACCTACACAATAACCGTTAATGGCGTAAACGACATTCGTGTAGAGGTTGATAGCTCAAACGATGATACTGAGGGTATTACGGAGAATGCTCCGGGTGCTACAGGCGAGGTTACTATCGCGCTGCAGGAGATTTTTGACTGCGATGCTCACTACGAAACACACGTTATGAGTTTCGACCAGAAGTATATCAAGGCCGACGATGTTACTTGGTATGTCCGCACCCCATTCAGCGAGGGTAAGCCGACTGTTATCAATGGCACCGACGTTACAACAGGTCTTGACTTCAAGTGGGTTGAGTTCCGCCTAAATGAGAAGTGGAGCAACACCTATTCACAAAAGCGAGTGCCTTATATTCCGCACTCTACAAAGGTCGATGTAAATGGTAACCCATACCCTACATCCGATGGTCAGACGATGTACGTTGACGAGTTGGTAAAGCTCCTTCGTGAGCAGAAGAAAGCCTATGATGCAGGTCAGCCGAACATCTTTGACCGCAACGGCCAGATTGTACTTACCGCCTTTGTAAATGAGTTCTACTACGATGAGCATCCATTTACCTCTAATGCTGGCCCACTATTGTGGAAACGAGTTGTCAATCAGGACAATATGCGTCTGATGCACATCCTATCGGATACTAAGGAGAGCCTTGATAAGGAGAGTACTGTTGTCGGCTCGTCATATACAATTCAGCAGCGCTCAATTCAGAGCGTATACAACCAAAATCACGCTGATCTTCAGACAGCTTGGGGTACGGAGCACTTTGACGAGTACGAAAAGCTGACATACAACTCTGTGAGCTATGGTACAAGCGAGGATCGCGGAAACAGCAGTGACTACAATGGCAGACTCAATACACTGCGCGAGTGGGGTCTTATAGGCAAAAACAACACAACCTTCACAACAGGTGTTCGCTGGGATAAGTATCTCAATCTAACGGCCACAAATGAGGAGTCGGTGCTTCGTGACGGCACAAAGAGCGATGCAAACTACAAATATTTGCGTTACTCTTGCATGACACGCAACCGTGACAACAATGGTAACGGAGTTATCGAGCCTGGCGAGATTCGCTGGTATACAGCATCTATCAAACAGCTTATCGGTGTGTGGATGGGTGCAGATGGTATTGATAATACCGCGCGTTTGTATAAACGTACCGCGAGCGAGAAGGATAGCAACGATGAGACCGTATGGCGTCAGCACGTAGTCTCAAGTACTCGCTATGGTACCAATAGCAACAGCCCATATATTGTTTGGGCAGAGGAGGGATCATCTATCGGAGACCTTCAAGGTTCTTATGACTGGGGTCGTATGACTCGCTGGGAGGTGCGCTGTGTGCGTAATTTGGGTATGGATGATACTGACAATGCCAATATTAACGACACCGCTACCGACTATGTTCAGGTCAAAGGCTCAGATGCTGTGCCACTCTTTGACCTTACCTACCTCAACGAAAAGTCTATCCGCTATCTGGGACAGGATGGTGTAGACCTTGTATATTCAGACGAGCTCTCCGCGCAAAATCGTCTCTACTGGCAGTTTGAGGCGACATCGCAGAACTGCCCAAGCTACAATGAAATCAACTTCCCTGATATACAAGCAAATATTGACCGCTCACTGGGAAATAACCCATATTGCCCAAAGGGCTACCGACTGCCAAATCAGCGCGAGCTGTCTATTATGCACTTCTACTGTGCATCTTCATTCTGGAGTGGCTGTTCTCAGGCATATAGCCGAACATACTACTCATATGGTATGAATGGTAGCAATCCAAAGCCTACAGAGATAGGTAACGGTCAACAGAAGACTGGTTGGTCTCGTGACGGAAACAATATCTATATGGAGAATAGTATGCTCCAGTCAAACCAGCGCTCTACTATGTCTCGATGCGTGCGTGACGTTGCTCGATAAAAATATCAAACTCAAACAAAAAGAGGGGATAAAAAAAGTAGGAACGCATGAGCGTTCCTACTTTTTTGCATTTAGAGTCGTGCTACTTTGTCATGTACTTCTTGAAGAACTCCATAATCACGCGGCAAGAGTCGAATGAATCTGTTGCCCAGTTGTGACCACCGTTTGTAACCTCGTAGAAGTGAACCTCCTTACCTGATGGAGAACCATAGTAGCGGTGGAGCTGAATTCTATTTGCCTTTGTAGCAATCTCTGTAGTCTGCTGATACATACACTTGTTTGCAGCAGCAACAGCCTCAACAGCAAGAGGAACAGCAAGATAAGCACCCCAACCATACTGGTTTGTAGGATCACCCTCCCAACGAGAGGTTGTATCGCCTGTACCGTGAACCTCCATAAATGCTACTGGCTTAGTGTAGTTATGACGCTTAGCCATCTCAACGAGTGTAAGGCCCGCCATAGATGCGATAGCACCGAACGCTTCTGGCTTGCGATAAGCCATAAGGTAACACATCTCACCACCATTTGACATACCTGTAAGGAAGGTATTCTTTGCAGAGAGGTTGTAGGTGGTCTGCAAGTGCTTTGCAAGGTTGCAGATAAACTCGCAGTCATCTACCTGCATTCTGTCAATCTGCCAAGGGTAGTATACATTCCAACCTGTATTTGGCTTAGGGTCCTTAGTTGCCTGAGGGTAGCACAACATTACCTTCTCCTCTTCAGCAAGTTTCTTGAAGGTCAGGGATGTATTGTTCAAGTACGACTCTGCACTACCACCGTATCCGTGAAGGATAAATACGAGCGGTGCACCTGCAGGCAAATTATCAGGAATATAGAGATGGTATGTTCTGGTAAGGCCCTGATCTGTAATGGTCTGGTTCTTTTTAGTTGTACCAGCTGTAGCTACGCTGCAAAGGAGCAACGCCGCAAACAAAACTATAATTTTCTTCATATCGCTTAACGTGTTTTAAAGAAATTCCAAATTTGGTTATATACCTCAAACTCTTCGTCGCACCAGCCGCTATTTGCGCTGTCGACAGTGTAGAGTTTAACATCGCTACCGTTCAAGCCACCCAGATACTGTGTGCAGGTTACGCGACCCTTACCCTCACGAGGGGTAAACGCTGTGGTTTTGTAGTGTGTACACTCGTTGATTGCCACAACCGCGCCAATGCTCAAAGGTACAGATACAGACTTGTCCTCTACACCTGTCCACTTGTACTCAGGGTTGTTTTTAGCGTGAACATGTACGAATGATACTGGCTGAGTAAAGTTGTTAACCTTGTAAGACTCTACATCGATTGCACCAGAGACGCAAGCATAGGCAGCAAATGTTGCAGGAATCTGCATAGCTGCTGTGTATGCTACGCCATTTCGGTAGCTGACCAGATAGAGCTTGCTCGCATTTGGAAATGCGCTCTTAATATCATTAAGGTATGATACATCTTCTGTCTCTCCTGCCTCGATAACACAGAGAGTATAGCGACCGATAAGGCAGTGCTCTGCAGCCTTAAAGTTCACCTCTGGAGTTGCAGAAACTGTCATACGTGTAGCCAGAGTAATATCATCAGCCACAACCACTACAACGGGTGCTGTAATCTTTGAATTAGATGGCTGGATAATAACTGCGTTGTGGTCAGCAATTGTCTGAGATACAACAACAAGTGAAGAATCGTTCTTCTCTGTCATATCTGTGTCTGCAGTCTTCTCACAAGCGACTGCAAACATTAGACACAGACTTAAAATACAAAATATCTTTTTCATAGTTTATTCTCCAAATTTAACATGAATAGTAAATGCCTTGCTACCAGACTTACCACCAGCAGAGCTGTGGTTAGTGTAGAGGGTGTAGTTTTCTGCGGTAATCTGAGTTGTACCTTCTGTGTAGGTCATACTACCACCAAGAACCTTAATTGGCTCCTCTGCAGTACCCAGAGTAACCGCTGATGAACCCCAGTAGTAACCCAGAACTGCACCAAACCACTTCTCGTTGCCATAGTCGTAAGAGATGTCGCACTTAACCTTACAACCGCGACCCTCACCTGCGCAGCTTGCATAGTTGCCGTGCTCACCGATAAGACCACCAACCTCTGAAGTACCACTTGTACCAGGTGCGCGAGTATTGCTGAGCTTGCAGTAGCTCTCGTTGTACTCGAACTTGTGACCCTTAGAGAGCCAACCGACAATACCGCCGATGTTACCGTCCTCAATAGAGAGATGGCCCTCAATCTCACCAGTATTCTTACAGTAGGTAATGTTACCACTACCACCAGCAATACCACCAACGCGAGCAATAGCAAATGTTGTTGCAGTAATCTTTGCCTTGTTCTCGCAACGGGTAATAAGGTTGGTCTGTGAAGGGTCCTCATAGCCAGGATATGCTACAATACCGCCGCAAGTAGGCGTTGTACCCTTACAATAGGTAGTAGCGATAATCTCACCATTGTTTGTACACTCGGTAATATCAGCACCAGTTGCGCCAGACTCATCAGAAGGGGCACCACCAGAGATACCACCAACGTTAACTGGGTAGTTGTTGGTTGTATAAACACTCTGGTTAGAGGTAGTTACCAGAACATCAATCTTACCGTTGTTTGTACACTTGGTAATGCTGCTCTGAGCCATACCGACAATACCACCCATACGAGGACGGTTTGTACCGCATGATACTGCAATCTTCTCGATGTGGGTAATGTCGTAGTCAATATCACCATTATTTGTAGACTCTGATACTGGAGCATTTGCACCAAGATAAGCTACAAGACCTCCAATATGGATAGGGTTGTTAGAGATACTCTTAACAGCACCGAAATCAGAGAGATATGGAACAGACATTGTAACCTTACCGTTGTTCTCACACTTGCTAACAGCACCCTGGCAATAAGCAGCCAGACCTGCAACAAGGCCACCATGAGATGCTGCGGTGTTGGTATATGTTACAGCACCGAAGTTCTTACAGTTCTCAAGACTTGCATCGCTAACGGCTACAATACCTGCAACAGCAATAGATGTATCTGTAGCAGTTGTCATATTAAGAGTAACCGCAGCCTTATTTACAACGTTCGAGATTGTACCTGTAGCCTCAGCTGTGAGTGCAGCGAACAGACCTGCCTTTGTAGAGGTAAATACGCAACTCTCATCAATTGTAAGATCCTTAGCGCTGTGAACAGACGCAAAGAGAGGATGATCTGAAGTAACACCGCTAATTACGCAGTTGTTACCAACCAAAGTACCAGTAAAGAATGGGCTCTCAGGCAGAGTCTTACCAGTGAAGTCGAGGTTGCTCATAATACGAACCTCATCGGTAACAGTTGCAGTACGCAGACCAGGGTTGCTCAAAATTGCGATAAACTCATCAGCATTGTTCGCAACCATTGGGAATGAAGCCTTAACAAGAGTCTTAACAGAGACTACATCTGAATACTCTGACTTACTCTGTGTGGCCTTATCAACAGCCTTAAGGCGAATCGAGTACTCAGTCTCCTCATCCAGACCAGAAATGGTGTAGTCCAAAACCTTACCAACCTCAAGAGCTGTGTAGTCCTCAGCGCTACTTAACTTGTACTCAAGAATGTAGTCAGAAGCACCTGATACTGAGTTCCATTTAACAATAACACCGTCGGTAGTGGTTACTGCAGAGGTAATCTCTGGCTTTGCAAGTTTAACACCAATTCTAAATCTTACAAGCTGACCCTTAGAATCGGTCAAGTATACAGGCTCTGAATCTGTACCATCAGGATATGTGGCAAACACAAATACTGTGTACACATCTCCCGGAATGCCTGTGTGTACATGCTTGCAGGCATTTAGCTTACTAGTCTCCTTTGTGAGAGATATCGGCTCTGCCCCACTCTCTGGGGTGAGTGTCGATGTAAAGCTCTTTGCTCCTGCACGGAAAGCAGCATTGCCATCAAATAAGATTGCAATAGCGGTAGGCGTGCACGCCTCATCATCGGCGATAACCGCCTCTGGAGATGGGTATGTAGGCTCAAGGACATCGTCACCTTGTTTTTCACAAGCGACAAAACCGCACCCCATCATCAGAATTAGAAATAATGCTAATTTTCTCATAATGTAGTTTTATTGGTTGAAATTAATGTATGTTTATTTGCAATGTTCATAGCCAAACACAAAGATAAGAAAAATTTTTCGAAAATCAAAATAAATAAACACCAAAACACATTTAGCCATTGCAGGGCAAGCCCATTACACAACAAAAAAGGTCTGACTAAGATATTTTAGCCAGACCCTTTCAATCATACCATCCTCTACAGCCAATCTGAACTGCTGAATGTAGTTTTCGGTGCATTTGGAACATTAGTAAAGTAGCTAATGCCAGTAAGTTTCTCAAGCTCCGAGATTGACATCATATCTGCCGCCTGCGGTTTATGCCCCTTCGCCATCTCGTGACAGATTGTAAAGGCTGCACACTGAAGTTCCGACGCTGAACAATCCTGCACGCGCTTGCCTGTGCTACCCTTCTTTGTGCGAAGCAGAGCGTAGTAGAACATAGTCGGACAGCTCACATCATTTCTACCGCCAAAAGATATTGTCTTAGGCGATGCCGTTGCGCCATTGCGTGAGAAGCTCTCAAAGTAGCAACCTACAACAACATAGAGGGTATCTGAGCAGACAAGCCCATCAATATGGTCCTCAAGGTTGTTCCACGCACCACCACCGGTGTTGAATGTATCTGAATACTGCGGAGCAATATTGGTGTAGTAGAATACCTGCTTATTGGTTGCCGTTGAGCTCAATCGCTCCGCGCTGCCGAGCATATGTCCCTTATTACAGCCACCACCAGTATTCTTGTTATTATACTGCACAGATGACGGAATCTTTGGGTCTTTACCATATGCATCTGTGCGCGAAGCACCGCTCTCGTACGATTTATGTCGAGGTGCCGCTACCCACAGTGGGCAGTGGTGCTTACCACTGTAGCAGACAGTGTAGTTACGGGCAGTGCCATTGCGCTGTGCATTCTTCTCGCCACCTGCACAGAGGTGGTGGGCATAGTACAAATTGCCATCATTGTCATGCACGCCGTCATTATTTGCGTCGGTAATCACAGGGAGCTCCGCCCAGTTATAACGCGCAGTAGATGGCTGCGGATCTGGGTCTGGTGTTGGCGTAGTACTTCCACCATTTACATTACCTGTAACCGAGAAGTTACACACCTCCCACGTTCCCGATTTGGATGTGGTTGAGATATACTTAAAAGCAACTTTTACAACCTTACCGATATAGTCATCAAGGGCAATATCTCCCGATTTTACAAAGGTCCAATCTGTATTTGTACCATATGTAGGTATTGTAAGCTTAGTCCAACTCTGCGAGTCATACTCTGCAATCCACAGCGTAAACTCCTTAGTAGGGTCAGCAGCAAACTTATGGGTATGCTCAAATGAGAGTTTCGGAGATGTCACATCCACAAGCGAGATTGGAGGTGAAATGAGCCAACTCTCGGCAGCATATGCCTTATCATTCATAAATGCCGAGGCTTTCATATAGCTCTTCCCATTATAGGTTGAATGATTCCAAACATATGTCAATTCACCCAACTGAACATTCTCAATCACAAAGTCACCCTCACCTGCTGCAAAGCTCTCTGTATAAGGGAGTATCTTAGCATCCGATGGGATAGGCTGCGGCTCTGGTGTCGGGTCCGGCATTGGCTCCGGCGTTGGGTCGGGAAGAATCTCTCCTCCGCTATCGCCATAGATTATCTCTATCTTGCTGATACGCATACTCTTTTCTGAGCGAATATAGAACTGCTTAAGGTTAAGATCCTTAAGGTCTACCGTCACGCTATTACCGCTAACATTAACACTCTTAACCACACCTGCTGCAGATGTAGAGCCAGCTTCACTACAAATATATAGTTTATTAGAATAGCTCTCTGTAAGGGTCAAAGTAAGCGACTGCACAGCACCACTAAATGTTGGCGTGCCAACATAAGCAACCTTACCACCATTGAGCTGAATTGCCTTATTTTCAAAATTATATGCACAAATAGTCCACGTGCCGTAGCTATTGGTGTAACTTTTAGGTTGATTATACGCCGAGAAAACACTCTTACACTCATCATAGGTCAGCGTTGCCTTTACAGGCTCAGTAGCTGTAATGGCTTTGCGATATTTTGCATTGCTAAGGTCTATATTTACCTTGTAGTAGTTATTTCTCTCAACGCTACGCTGATAGTTATATGTATAGATAGCCGCATCGGTAGTAATTCTCAGTGTACCGGAGTGGTTACCTGGTGCAACGACCATATAGATAGGTGTCGCCCCATCTTTTGTAGAGGGCAGAGTATAGTACGAATCTAAAGAGCTCTCTACCGAATAACCATTTACAGCAATCTGCGAAGGCTCTGCTTGGGTAATATCGTACTCAAACTCCCCTGAGATAGGCTTACTGGTTGCATAGCGTACCGAAACTACTCGCTCAAACTGATATTTAGAGGTAGCATAGATATTAAAGCACAATATTCCACCAAGTGGTTGGAAGAGCAGGCCCTCCTCATTTTCTGCCGTAATAAGATATGGCTCTGCAACCATAGGCATAGCATTCTGCGGAAATTCACCCGCACGGGCTACATTCTGCTCTGACGGAACTACAAGCCTAACAGACTTTGCATCACTATTATTTGCCGAATAAGGGGTGTAGCCATAGAGAGTATCACCCACATCCGCACGCTCAACAACAGAGGTACAATAACCTTGACCGTCACGAACCTCTACTGTTGCCAGAGCATTGTGTGTAGGCGTTTGCGACTCAACAAAAAGACCCAGTTGCTCACCACCTTCCCAACTATAGCGATAGTTATCAAAGGCAACTCTACCCTCTGTGGTTAGTGCAATATCTATCTCAACCATAGAGTTTTGTTCAAACTGCTCACCACTACCCTTGCTACATGCAAGGAGAAGAAGGCTACAAACCAATGCTACAATACGATTCATCGTTTAGGTAATTGAAGAATTATCGAAATTAGGACCATCACCCCAATCATAAATGGGTAGTATAGATGTGGAATTATCTCCACAGGGCTCACAGACGCCAATCCTGCCGCCATAAGTAGCTGAGCACCATATGGTAAATATCCCTGAATAACACACGAGGCAGTATCCAACAGCGACGCTGTCTTTCTTGCAGGAATGCCATACTTGAGCGACAAATCCCTGGCTATAGGGCCGACGGTAAGAATGGCAATAGTATTATTTGCCGTGCAGAAATTTGTCAGCGCAGTAAGCAGTGCCACCACCGCCTCTGCTCCACGACGAGAGCGTACCTTAGAGGTCAGCTTATCAATTAGATACTCAAAGCCACCAAGCTCCTTAACCACTGCCATCACTCCACCGGCAAGTAGAGTAACAAGAATAAGCTCTACCATAGAGTTCAAACCTTCACCAGCAGCAGTAAAAAGGTGCAATGGCGTAAAGCTGCCACATAACAAGCCAATAACATCGGTAACAAGTGTGCCAAGTATCAGCACCACCAATACATTGACTCCCACAAGCGCAAGAATAATCACCATAAGGTATGGTAGAGCCTTAAACCACTCTACCGAGCCCTGAGATATAACCTCATCAGCAGCCTGATTACCAAATAGATATAGCATTAGAGTGAATATAGCAGCCGGAAGAACAATTGTAAAATTGGTCTTAAACTTGTCTTTCATCCTACAACCCTGACTCTGCGTTGCCGCAATAGTTGTATCAGAAATAAACGAAAGATTATCTCCAAAGAATGCACCACCAACCACTATGGCGACCATCCACGCCGTTTGGCAGCCTATCTGAGATGATAGAGCCGTAACCACAGGTGTTAGTGCAACTATAGTACCCACCGATGTACCAATGGCCATTGAGACAAAACATGCCGCAACAAATATTCCCGCAGGCAGAAACTCTCGTGGCACAACCTCAAGTGTGAGGGCCACCGTAGCATCTACAGCACCCATAGCCTTTGCCGAAGAGGCGAAGATACCTGCAAGGCAGAATATCCATATCATATACATAATATCAGCATTCGCCGCACCACGCGAAAAAATGCCTACCCTCTCCTGCAAATTATGACCCTTAAACAGTAGCAAACCATATATAGCCGCAGCAACAAATGCCACAGCAATAGGCACACGATAGAAATCGCCTGCCAGCAACGCGCCCAAAAGATAGACAACTAATAGCACTAACACGGGCGAGAGCGCCAAAAGCCCACGAAAATTACTCATATTTAATTCTTTGTGGCAAAGATACGAAATTTTCTCTCTTTACCTCACTAAAATCAAAATTGATTTTGATAACGCAATATTACGCTCGGCACAAAAAACAGCGAAGGGCTGTACTTATGCACCCAGTAAAAAATTGATTGTAGGCGAGGTTTTACAACGCTCGGGTAAAAAATTAGCAGTGGATAGTACTTAGACGTACATCCACTGCTGAATTATTTACCTAGCGGAAGTAAAAACCGCATAGAATCAATTTTTTAAGGTACGTAGTTGAAGTATGCATTATCCTTCAAATAAACCTCCTTAGACTGGTGACCACCATAGATGTGCTCTGCGAAGTTAGTCTCATCGAGAACTACACCATTTACAGAACCACCGACAGCAGCTGCCTCAAGAACTACAGCGTGCTCAAGGGTACAAGCTGTACCGATTGAAGAGACGTGCTGAGTACCGAGGATAGCACCGATAGTTGACTCTGGGTGAGTAGACTGGCTGCTTACAGCACCACCGTTGATGTCAGCCTTAAGCTCACCATAGATGATAGAACCGCAAACACCACCAACGTGTGCAATAACAGACTCAGGGTTATCAGTAAGGAATGATACAGTACCTACGTTAGAGCTACCGTTGAGGTAGAATACATAGTCAGCTGTATAACGGTTAGAAGCCATCTTACCCATTACACCACCGAGGAATGCCTCAGAAGATGCCTTGTTGGTCTTAAGAGTTACATTACCCATGTTAGAGCAAGAGTTGTAGTGAGGGTTGTAAGCATTTGCACCAGCACTTGCCACAGCACCACCAACGCAGATACCGCAGTTATCAGCATAACGCATAGAGCCTGCATCATTCTGAGTAGCATTAGTATCGCACTCTACATAGATATCACCAGTATTGATAAGGAATGTATTCTCACAACCTACTGCGATGTTACACTGAGTGAAGCAGAGAAGACCACCTACGCAGAAGTAATCAATAGCATTTGTTGTACCAGCAATCTCAGTAGCCCAGTCAGCCTTGTATGTCCACTCGCCAGTAACAAATGGGTCATAGTGTACAGCGTAAACTGTAATATCACCCTCATTTGTCAGACGAGTAAGGTTAGCCCACTGTGTACGACCTACACCACCAGAGAGTGCGAAGGTGTGAACAACTGCAGGATCACCTGGCTCACCTACGGTAATGTTACCATAGTTAGTACAGTTGTTGATGTTACCAAATACGTTAGTAATGTTGGTATCAACACGGTTTGTAGCGTAACCAGCGATAGCACCGATGTAGAATGTACCGATGTGACGCTCAACGTCCTTGTCAACAACGATCTCACCATAGTTCTGGCAACCTGTTACCTCATAACCTGCTGCACGACCGATGAATCCACCAATAGTAGTGTAACGGTAGTATGCGTGGCTCATCTTAGAAGTTGTACCAATTGGCACCTCACCCTGAGATACGCCGTGAACGTAGATCTTACCGTAGTTCTTACAGCCTGACATGTGAGATGTTGCATCGAGGTCAGTTGGAGCACCTGAAGCCTCACCGATGAATGCACCGATGTAGATGTTATCGTTACTGTGCTCACCTGAGATATCAATCTTAGCATAGCTAGTACAGTTCTCAAGGCTACCAGTTGCCTCGTGGTCAGAACCCTCAGAGATTACACCAGAGTTAACGAGAAGTGCCCAAGCCTGAGCCTCAGCAGTATACTCAGAGAGGTTTACTCGAAGCTCACAGCTCTCGTCAAATACTACGTTAGTGATGGTGTTACCATAGAGGAGGTTACGGAACAGAGACTTGTTAGGAACGTCAACAACAAGGTTAGTAATAGGAATACCACCACCGTTGAAGTTCTCGTTGAGCTTAACATTTGGCCATGTAGCCATTGAGATGCCGCTCATATCAATCTTACCACCGTTAGCCTCAGTAGCTACGAAACCGTAGTCACCGTCAAGGTTACGATACTTAGCCATATCCTGACCGCTCTTACCAGCTGCGAGGTCAGAAACGAAGCTGAGGAATGTTGCACCTGAGTCGATACCAGAGATAACTACATCTGGAGCAAGGGTCTTAGTGCACTCGTCAAGGTTAACGAGGAACTTAGTAACGTTACCAGCAACGTAGTCAGCAGCTGGAAGCTCGATTGTGTAGTAGTATGCACCAGCATAAATCTCAGCAGTGATTGTGCGCTGCTCAGCTGGCCAAACACCCATGTAAACATTTGCTGCCTCGTACTCGTTATCTGGGATAATGATAGCCTTATCAGCCACAGCCTCAACAGTTGAGAGTGGGTTGAGCTCAGCTACATCCTGACGGCTGTAGAGGTTTACAGTGTGTGAACCAGCGATATTGTTACCACGAAGAACAACCTTAGAAACCTTGTCATTCATCTTAGTACTTGAGTAGATACCAAGCTGGAGTACTGAAGATACAATCTTCATATCGCATCGCATCATACGAGTTGTACGGTAGCTCTGGTCGTTAACCATAATCATTGGAGTAGAGTCAAGAACAAGAGCATCGTCAGTAATACGCTGTGCAGTAGGTACTGAGAGTGAGATATCACCAGCAGCAACATCGTTAGAAGCGTCGTATGGGCTATATACATATACATTCTTACCAGCATCGCTTGTGTTAGGGTTTGTACCAACGAACTGGTTGCTACCAGAAGTTGTTGAACGAAGGTTGTTTGTAGTACCTGCATACAGACCGAGAACAGCGTCGTTAGAGAAGTAAAGATCACCACCTGTGTAGTACTGCTGAGGGCCGAAGTCATTTACAATAGTAAGGAACTTGTAACCATCAGTCTGGTCAACAACCTGACCGCAACCTGCAAAGCGGAACTGAGCAGTGTTACGCAGATAGTTAGTACCGTTGTGGTCTACCTTATTGATACGCTGGAAGTTAGTTGAGTTACATGGACCGCAAGTAAGGTTAGATACAAGGCGGAGTCGCATGAAGTAGTAACCATCCTCCATAGCATCTGGGAAGTTGATAATAAGCTTATCAGGGTCTGTTGTACAAACCTTAGAGCTCTTACCACCCATGAAACCATCAGAGTAAGTAATAGTACCCTTCCAGTAACCTGCAGGTGAAGATGCGTTACCAATTGGAATACCTGAAGAGTTCTTAGGAACATCTACATCATTTGGTACCTCAAGGTCAACAAGGTTCCACTGAGTCCAGTCAAGTGAATCATAGAATGCATCCTTCTCAGCATCGTCAAGCATAATGATTGGACGACCGTTGAGCTTATACTCGTCTGCAGTACACTGTGCCCACTCGAAGATGTGGTACTTACCACCAGCGTCAGTACCCATGAATGCGAACTGACAAGCTACGTTAGTATTAGCAGCAGCGTTGTGTACAGGGAGTGTCCAAATCCAGTAGTCACCCTCATACTGACCAGTTACCTTTGGAGAAGATGAAGTTACGAGCAGACCGTCATTACCAGCACGCTTCTTAACGATAGAAGCCTCAGTACCCATAATGAACTGTACGTTAGCAGATGTCTGAAGTGCTGTAGAGAACTCAACTGGCTCCTCTGACTCATAAGCACCAGACTCCTCAGAGAGAACGATACCGAATGCCTCCCAGTTGTCACCCTTAGTCTCGCCCTGCTTAAGGTCGTTGTACTTAAAGTTTACAGGAAGACCGATAATATCTGAACCAAGCTCGATAAGAGGGAAGATATTGTCAGATGGATCATACTCAGAGAAGAAGATATCATCGATACGATAAACGTCGTCAGATGTATTCTCAAAGCGGAAGTAGAGAATCTTGCTCACATTTGGAGCGATAGAGAAGTCAAATGTGTTGAGTGACCAATCATTTGTAGGGTGCTCAGTGTGAACATACTCCATCTCAGCCCAGTTTGCATTGTCGTGAGAGATGTAGAGCTTAAGGTCGTTAGTGCTGAAGCGACCATCGCAGTTCTTAGCACCGAATGAGAGGTAGAAGTCGGTCTTATCCTGGTTGTTGAAGTTACGGATATCGAAGTGACCAGCACCGTCGAGCATAATGTTTGCATCGCCAGAAGCCTCAAGGTCGAACAATACGTCATAGTAGTTCTTAGAAGCGTCATCTACAGATGCGTAAACATTATCAGAAGATGCATAACCATAAGCGTAGAGGTCACCGGCAGTAGCTACACCATTGTAAGACTTGCTACCATCTGCATTAGAGAAGGTATAGAACTTAACAAGAGTGTTCTCCTTAATCATCTCACCACCGAAGTTATCCTTTACGAATACAAGGCGGCTCTCGTTGAGATTGGTCTTAGGACCGCGCTGACGAACATGAACCTCGTAAGTGGTCTCAATGGTCTTGAACACGATAGTAGCGGTACGATCCTCGCCAGTGTTCTCACCCATAGTAAGGTATACGTTAGTTACAGCAGTTGCTGGCTGTGGACCACCGATAGGAGATACCTCAAGCCATGGCTCAATCTCTGTAGTCTCACCTGTCTCTGGGTTAGTAATAGTTGTCTGGTCGTACTTTACAGATACAGTCCAGTATACACTAGAATTAACCTCAAGATAAGGCACTGTACCGGTAGTACCGACACCGAGCTTATTGAGCACTAACTCCTGTGACTGATCGGCAGCATCCCACTGTGCCTCGCCAGTCGAGTAGTTGATATCAAACGGAACGAAAACGCTCTCGTCGCTCGTTTGATTGGTAGTACAAGCCGCAAAGGCAAACATAGCCACTGCAAACGCTGCTACCAAGTTGAAAAGTTTTCTTAAAGTTTTCATATTGTTAGGTATTTTGATTATTCAAGTGTCCAAGTATTTTCAATCTTACTGCCATCATAGAACTTCTTAGGACGCTCCATATTCTCCTGGTAAACTCTGCCAAAACGGTCCTTAACCTTAATAATCAAGGTAGAACTTGGCGAAGATGCCTTTACGCGGAACATATGCTTGAAGGCATTTGAACTACAAGTATTTGCAGAGAAGGACTTCTTCTCCTGAACACCATAGACATAAACCTCTCCTGCAAGTGCCATCAGTGGGTCGCGTGCGGTTGCTACCATCTGCTCCACCTCAAGCTGCTTACCGTTCTCTGTAACTGTAATCTCCCAGTCACCATAAGAGCCGTACTTACCTGTCTCATAACCCCATACATTGATCCAAACAGTGTTATCTGCCTCCTCACATCCATACTGCTTCTTGTTAATCTTGACAGTTGTCTCATTTCCATTAGCAGTATTAACATACGAGCCGGCATCGATAAACTTCTTGGCTGGGCCATAGCTCTCGTAGTACTTCTTTACCTCGTTCATATCGTAGCTCTTGAACTGCTTAGTTGCTGGCTCGCCAACAAACTTATAGCGCCAAGTACGATTTGTTCCGCTAACCTCGTATACATAGTAGCAAGATGGAGTACCATCAGCACAGAGGTTAATAGCACCAGACTTAGTGTTTGTACCACCGGTACGAAGGCTTGAGTTCCACCAAACACCGCAAACGGCGCCGATGTTATGCTCATACATATTTGTACCATAGCCTGGAACTGGACGGAAACGAGTCTGGTGTGTGTGACCAGTGATAAAGTTTACATCCTTATAGTCCTTGAACAAATCTACAAACTTCTTCCAGCCTGCAGCAGTTGGGAACTCACCATTGCGACCTGTACCCTCCCAGTTTACGAGTGGAATATGCAGACCAACAACAATTGGAGTATCCTTGCTAACATAGCTCAAATCCTTCTCTACCCACTTAATCATATCTGGGCGGAACTCAGCGTAGTAGTTACACTCGCCCATAAGTGGATCATTAATAGAGTTTGAACCTCCGAAATCGTTCAGATAGATAATGTCATCCAAAAGCATATAGTGAACCTTACCGAAGTTCATTGCCACGTGCGAAGGACCAACCATCTTGCGATATGGGCCTGAAGCACGAAGGTCAACATCCTCACCTGCAGGGGTATGTCCATCATGGTCGTGGTTACCAAGGGTAGACCAAACCTGGCATGGAAGACCGCTGATATAGTCTGATGGGTGGTGAGAGAGAGACTCTGACCAACCAATATCATTCTTATACCAGTGTACATCGTGTGCAAAGTCACCCAAGTTGAGGCAATATACATTGCTCTTGCCTGTATAGTCAGCGATAAGCTCCTTAACAAAGCCATCACGGAACTGAGTACAGTCATTAGGCGTCAAGTTACGATTGGTAAGGTGAATGTCGGTAGCCACAAGAACGGTGTGGTTATCGGTAGACTGCTTGATAAGCTCAAAGTTGTACTGCTCCTCATTCGCTGTATCGGTTGAGGTCTGTGACCAGTACTTTGGCATACCACCCTGAGTAGGCACGTTGTAACCAGAAGGGAGGATTACATAGACAACCTCGTAGGTCTTCTTTGAATTAAGCCAATAGTGACCATCTGCATTTGTCTCAGTAATCTCAACACCGTCAGTAACAAGAACGCCCTCAACACCCTTATTACCGCAGTAAACCATACCCTTAAGGTTGTAACCCTCCTTGCTCGGAACCTTATTATCAACGCTCTGAACAGTGACATTGGTTGCAAACAGCTCTTGGATCTGCTCACCACGACGAAGTTTGAGAGTGTATCTACCATCTACAATATCTTGCGGCACAGCAAAACGGAACCAACTTGTGCTAAGACGTGTAATCGCGCACTCGAAGGTCTTGCTGCCCTCCATTACAAGGATATCGGTCTGCTCTGCTCCGGTAGCTGTGATACGATAGTCAGCGCCTGGGGTCAAAAGCATAGATGCCTCTGACTTAACGGCAGTAACAAGTGTACCATTACCACTACCTGGCTCGTCAATTCCGTTGGAGCCGCCACAAGCGACAGCTCCAAGTAGAACTGCGATAGAGAGTACAAGATTCAATATATAACTCTTGATTTGTTTCATTTCAATAAATTGAAAAATACTTTCTAATACTTAATCAACATCTTTTTTACTCAGCAGACTGCTTTACAGTTACTACGATGTTGTTGTTACCGTTTGTATTCTGATATACGGTGATAGTACCCTGACGCTCCTCACCTGTAGTATTTGGCTCTACAGAGATGTCAAACTTAGCCTTAGTAACGCCAGTAACCTTAATCCACTCTACAGGATCACCATTCGCATCGTCATCAATACGAGCGCTCCACGCAACGTTTGAATCAAGAGGTACGGTCTTAATAACTGGCTTGCCAGCATTAGCACCATCTGCATAAAGACCAGATGCTGTGAAAGACTGAACCTGGAGGAATGGCTGGATGTAGAACTGTGTATTAGGAGCCTTATCCTGCTCAACCTCGATAGTCTGGATTACCTGACCGTGTGATACGATGTTAATCTTAGCAAGACGAGTATCACCCTGACGAGAGTTTGCCTGGAAGTTAAGAGTAAAGCGACCATCGTAGTTACCCTGGCTTGGCCAGCTCTCAATCCACTTATACTCAGGATCATAGCACTCAGAATAGTCAGGAACAATCTGCCACTCATCAGCATTTGTATACATATCGTATGTTACCGATACTGCATAAGTCTCACCAATGTAACCGTCAGTGGTAACCAACAGACGAGTGTCTGTAATACCAGTACCACCAAACTTTACATAGATATCGCCACCCGCACCCTCGCATACATAAGGGGTCTCCTTCTTACAACCAACAAAAGCGGCTGCCAAAAGGACGAGTGTCATCAAATATTTAATACTATTTTTCATATCTGTTTCGCTTTTTATAATTAACGAATCTCCTTTGCAAGACCAGCCTCGCTCCACCATACTGGGGTCAGCATGTTATCTGCACCGTCGTAGTATGTATTACGCAAGGTCTCAAGTACTGCCTGATAGTTGTCAGGGTTAGTGGTCTTAGTAGTTGTTGGGTACTCTAGACGGAGTGGAAGAACGCCGTTGTTAAGGGTACCAGTACCGATAGTAAGCTTAGGGTAGCCAGTACGACGGTAGTCATTCCATGCCTCAGTCATGATACGGAAGTTAGCGATATACTTCTGCTCCATGATGCACTCAAGACCATTCTTAATATCAAATGGTACAGAGTAGTTGATGTAGTTGTCAATAGAAGCATCGTCAAGAATTGGCTGAAGCTCAATGTGGTTGTAGTTGTCATACATAGGCTCAACAGCTGCAAAGTTACGATATGAGCTATTGATGTTACGACCATTCTGCTGGAAGTAATCAACATAGAGGTAACGCCAGAACTCGATAGAAGCGCGGATACCCTTGTTATACCACTCTGTTACACGAGCCTCACCACCTGCGATAGCTGCCCAGTGGTCGTCATCGTTACGGAGATAAGCCTCAGCAAGGATAAAGCAAACCTCATCATAGTTCATGAATGATACAGGGAGCTTGTAACCATTAGTACCGATAAAGATCTCGTAGTTCATGATTGGGTAACCTGCAGTAGCGGTATCGTCACCTGGCATACCTGACTGTACACCCATCCATGCGATTGATGCGCTCCAAGGAATGAACCAAATCCACTTACGAGGGTCGTTCTTACCGTTCATAAGGCCGATGAAGAACTCAGCACCACGGTGACCAGAGAGTGTAGACTGCTGGTAACCACCCCAGTTGTTCTGGTGAGGAGACTCACCTGAGAAGTATACAATTGCATTATCCTCATAAGAGGTCATGATTGGATACTTAGCAGGATTGTCAATAATCTTCTTAATGCACTGAGCTACAGACTCACCGAGCATAATCTCCATATCTGTTGAGCGGTTAGAGAGACGCATAAGGATACGAAGCAAGAGTGAGTTAGTAAACTTCTGCCACTTCTTAGTATCACCAGCATAGAGCTTATCCTTAGATGAGTTGCTCAAGCTCATAGATGTGTTGTAGAGACTATTTGCCTTCTCAAGGTCACGAATAAGCTGAGCGTAGATATCCTTAGGAGCATCGAACTTAGGCTTGTTGATGTTCTGGTCACGAAGCAAGAACGCCTCAGAGAAAGGGACATAACCGAATGTAGCTGAGAGCTGATCCATCCAGAATGCACGAAGAGTAAGTGCAATAGCCTGATAGTTCTCATCCTCAATCTGTACAGCAAGCTGATACATGTGGTCAGCATTTGCAGCCCAACGAGCTGGGTTATTCCAGCAGTTAGATACATATGAAGGAGCGATGTAATAACGGTGGATAACATTTGAAGTTGAACCTCCAGCACATGTGTACTGCATAAGCTCTGCAAATGTATCATAGAAACGCTGCTGGCAGTTCAATGCGCCATTACAGATGAGCTCATCCATCAAATCGCACGGCTGAATACTACCAACCTCAATCTGGTTTGGTGACACATTATACTCCTCCAGAGTGCGGCACTGGCTGAAGGTAAGGAGCACCAATAGAACCGATAAATATTTCAAAGTTTTCATATTATATACCTATATTTATATATTAGAAGCCCAATTTGATAGTGAAACCATAAGTACGAGTCATTGGGTAAGCACCTGTCTCAATACCACGGCTGATAGATGC
>CAJGDC010000007.1 GCA_904502005.1 uncultured Alistipes sp. | reverse complement strand
ATAGAGTATTTTGGAATCAATCTAGTACATTATTTGTACACTATCCAAAAGGGGCTGATTACTCTAATGTCGAACAAATGCTTAGAGATTGGAAATTTGAAACAGAAAATGGCGATTCTGATCCTGAAACAGACTTCAAGTTTGTAATGGTGGAAACCAAATACAATTTTATATACCATTAATCAATAAGGAGAATATATATCCACTACAGAAATAGGCATGTTTCGTATTTCTACAATGCGCAATGCCGTAAGATTTACGTGCCACGCGCATCATTAGATACATACAAGACAGCTAAGTATTGGAAAAGTTTAGCTGCAGACTACGTGCCGTACGACTTTGAGTAAGGGGCTTGGGGAGAGAAAAAAACCGCGCTTGCGTTTGCATAGTGCGGTTTTTTTGTTAAATTTGTGGGCAGAAAGATTTTTAGAGAGCTTTTTTATGAACATTTTTGAGAGAACAGGACTTCCGAAGAGTCTATTTTGGGGATTTTTGGGTGTGCTCATATTTATGATGGGCGACGGCATTGAGCAGACATGGCTCAGCAAGTACATCGAGTCGCAGGGGCTTGACAACGAGTTATTATTTACCGTATATGGTATTGCCATTGCTATCTCCTCGTGGCTCTCGGGCGTGATTGCCGAGACCATCGGCGTGCGCAAGACCATGTGGCTCGGCTATGCAATCTATCTCTTAGGCATGGCAGGCTTTGCAGGGCTTGGCATGACGGGGCTCGACTTTCCGACGCTGCTAATAACATACGCCATAAAGGGGTTTGCCTATCCGCTCTTTGCATACACATTTATTGTATGGATTACCTACCGCGTAGGCAAGGATAGCCTTAGCTCGGCGCAGGGTTGGTTTTGGTTTGTATTCACTGGCGGACTAAACGTCTTGGGCGCCTACTACGGCGCATTTACAAAGGAGGCTATAGGCATTGTTCCGACGCTCTGGACCTCGCTCATATTCGTAACACTGGGTACAATTTGCGCTCTGGTTATCAACAAGTGTCCCGACACAAACCTCTTTGCAAGCAACTCTCCAAAGGCAAGCGGCAACAAGTTCAAGGAGCTCATCCACGGACTGGGCATTATGAAGCGCGAGCCGAAGGTGCTGATGGGTGGCATTGTGCGCGTTATCAACTCAATCTCACAGTTTGCCTTTGTGGTATTTATGCCGCTATACTTCGCAAGTCACGGCATGAGCGACACAGACTGGGGACTAATTTGGGGCTCGGTATTTATCTTCAACATCGTCTTCAACCTTATCTTCGGCATTGTGGGTGACAAGCTCGGTTGGAGTCAGACAATCATATGGTTTGGCGGTGTTGGCTGTGCTGTGGGTGTACTGCTCTTCTACTACGCTCCTGAGATTTGGAACAACTTCTGGTTTATCCTTGCTTGTGGCGGTTTCTGGTGCGTAATGCTTGCTGGATATGTTCCGCTGAGCGCCCTTGTGCCATCACTGGTCGAGAAGGACAAAGGCGCTGCCGTATCGGTACTCAACCTCGGCGCGGGCCTTGCAACATTTATCGGTCCACTACTGGTCAAGCTTCTTGAGAAACCTATAGGATATGCCGGCATTGTTTGGGTCATAGCAGCACTTTATATCGTCAGCTCAATAATGACCTATTACATTGCAAAACCAAGCAAGTAGATTATTATCATTGTTACGGCTGCTCTGGTAATACCCGAGCAGCCATTTTATTTATGGAGTACAGTCAAGTAATTTCACCTGAACATAGAGGGTTATTTATCATTGCCATTGACCAATCGGGCTCAATGTTAGAGCCATTTTATAACCACTCGACAATAGTAAGCAAGAGTGAGGCTGCTTCAATTTTAGCATCGGCGATAATTGAGGAGCTAGTTCTGCACTCACGTCAGGCATTCAGGCTGTCTGACCCATGCCCCTATTGTGATATTTGCGCAATCGGCTACTCAAAATTAGAGGTCAAATCTCTACTACCCGGTAACTCGCTTATTCTGCCTATCACAGCCCTAAACCCCGATAACATACCCATCACTCGTCGCACTGTAGAGTATATAGATAACAACAACCGCCTGCAGTTGGTTACAGAGTGTTATCGCGAATGGGTAAATCCGCAAGCGAGCAACATTACACCAACTGCAGATATGCTCAACACCGTCTCTGTTATTGTTAGTGAGTGGTGCAATAATGAGCGTAACAAGGATAGCATGCCACCTATAATCTTCAACATCTCTGACGGCATCGGTTACCTAGAGTGCCATAAAGAGCATCTGGAACTAGCCGATAAAATCAAGAGCACGGGTACAAAACACGGCAATACCCTCCTTTTCAACATTTGCGTTGAGCCATTAAGAGGCTCAACTCCGCTCAATTTTCCAAATCCTGATGACATTCCTCTTCGTCATCACGCCTACTCTTTTGCGCAACTTTCAAGTCCTATGCCAGAGATTTTCCACCCGCTTGCTGCGCGTTATAATCCCGATGCTCAACCGCCGTATCTTTGCTTTAGTTACAACTCATTAGCTCTGAGGATTTTACCAATGCTTGACATAGTCGTCAATTGGAAAATGCCCCAGTTTAACTACTAAATAGCTGTATAAAAGTTTACAGAGTGCTCCGTCACGTCCATCCCCTCTGCTCGCCGCAGGGGCCCTTGCAAAGATTGAAAGTGTCTGCGACACCACTTTTTATTTATATAGCCGTTCGCAAACAAGTTTGCACGGCTATATAAATAAAAAAGCCTTGCAATGCAAGGCTTTCAACCTTTGCGGAAAGGAGGGGATTCGAACCCCTGAAACGCTTTTGACGTTTACTCGCTTTCCAGGCGGGCCAGTTCAACCACTCCTGCACCTTTCCGTTTTCTTGGTGGACAAAGATAGGTCTCTTTTTTGATAATTACAACTTTTAGGTGGGAATTAGACAAAAATCACTACCTTTGTAGCCATAAATTTGTAGGTTATGTTTGAACAGAAATCGCTATTTGGGCACTTTGCATGCTTTACGGCATATCTTATCTTTGGACTCAATATTATTGTCTGCAAAGATTTGACAAGCAGTGGTGCTATATCACCGATTGCGCTCTTCACTCTACGTTCACTCGGCGCAGGTTCTCTATTTTGGATTATATCTCTATTTATGCCTAAGCAGAGGGTCGAAAAGAGCGATTATGTCAAGATTTTTGCGGCATCAGTTCTCGGGTTCTTCCTTACACAGATGTTCTTTTTGATGGCAATTTCTCGCATAACGCCAATGGACTGCTCTATAATCACATCGCTCTCACCAGTGTATACGATGTTCATTGCTGCATACGCCCTAAAAGAGCCACTCACTGCTCAAAAAATAGGAGGTGTTGTTCTTAGCCTTTGTGGAATTATATACCTGATACTCAACAGCGTAACCTCATCTTCAGCAGTAGCACAAACTACGCCGTTAGGAGTTTTGCTAATGATTGGCAACTCGCTCTGTTTCTCTCTTTATTTGGGAATTTTTAAGCCAACCATTGCCAAATATTCGGTTGTAACATTCATGAAGTGGACCTTCCTCTTCGCTTCGCTACTCGCCCTGCCATTTTCGGCAAAGGAGATTATTACGCTCGACTTTGCTGCACTACCTAAGCAACATATTGCCGAGCTTGCTTTTCTGATTATCTGTGCAACATTTATCACCTACTTCCTTATTCCAGTAGGGCAGAAAATTCTCCGCCCAACACTTGTAAGTATGTACTCATACGTACAACCTATCGTAGCTATTGTCGTAAGTATTTATGTGGGCATGGATACACTGAGCTGGCAAAAAGTACTCGCTGCAGTGACAGTATTTGCCGGTGTTGCTATAGTATCGTATAGCCGCAGCAAGAGAGAATCAAATAACTTGAACAGGTAGACTACTTAACCGGTTCAGTATGTATTCCGACATGTGTCGAATCACCAAACTCCTGCTTGAGCAGTCGCTCGACGGCAGTAGTTACAGCATGCGCCTGAGTAAGGGTTAGATTTCCGTCCATACGGATGTGAACCTCAATAGCATAAGCACTACCAATACGGCGAGTGCGAAGATGGTGTGGAGAGCTAACACCATCAACCGAGAGAATTATCTGCTCTATTCTCTGCTCAACATCCTTAGGCAAAGAGCGCTCAAGCAACTCCTCAAGGCTTGGCATTAGTAGACTATATGCAACCTTAACAATAAAGAGGCTTACTATTGTTGCTGCTATAGGGTCAAGGACTGCCCAGCTACCGCCCAAAAACATTGCACCACCGACACCTGCAAGCACACCAATAGATGAAAAGGCGTCACTACGATGGTGCCACGCATTTGCAACAACAACCTGTGAGTTAAGTTTTTCGCCACATTTAACAGTATAATGGTAGAGTAACTCCTTTGCAATAATCGAGATTACTGCAGCTATAAGTGCAACCATCGTTGGTTCAGCTAGCTGTTCACCTCGAGCCACAGCAACAATATCTTTTACGCCACCAACAAATAGCATTACAGCAACGCCAAAGAGGACTAAACTCACAAAGAGTGTTGCAAGTGTCTCAAACTTACCATGCCCATAACCATGGTCCTCATCTGCAGGTCTACCCGAAAGACGTACAAAGAGGATAACCACAATATCAGTCACAAAATCTGATAGTGAATGTACAGCATCTGCAACCATTGCGGCACTATTACCCACAATACCTGCCACAAACTTAAAGATTAGCAGTAGCATATTAACGACACTACCAACAATAGTTACTCGGTATATTTCACGCTGGCGAGAGTTATTCATTATCTAAATTTTTATCAGACAAAGGTAGTAAATAATTATATTTAGCGCAACAATTTTAACCTTTTCAACACAAATAGCTCTATTAAAAAAACGGAAATTCATGAAGACTATAATTTCTATCCTACTATCACTGGCAACAGTCTTTCCAGCAGCTGCTCGCATTGTATTATGCGATGATAATTGCAAAGTTGAATTCAGTGCAACTACAGAAAATGAACCACGCTTTGCTGTCGTATCTCCAGCAGGTATGCCCACTGTAGAGATAATACAACAAGCACCACTCCTAACTACACTAGAGGGTAAGACTATCGCTATTGTGGGTGAAAGTTTTATGACAAACATCATTCACCCTGAAATTGCGCGACTAATTACCCAGCACTACCCCACTGCAAAGGTTTTAACAATAGAAGATGTAGGTATGGCAGGTGTATATCCTGCTCCTGGAGTTACTCGAAGAAGTAAAGATGAATTTCAAGCCAAACTTAAGCAGTATGGTGTAGACGCTGTGATAACGGGCAACTGTGGCTGTGGATTATGCACGCAAAAGGAGTGCGGCTCTGCTATCGCTGCCGAATATATTGGCATTCCAGCTGTAGTAATTGCTGCACCAACATTTGTAGAGCAGGTCTACTACACTGCGACCAACAATGGCGTTGCTGCGCCACGCGTAGCTGAGTATCCAGGGGCATTTGCGTTGCACACAAACGAGGAGCTGATTACAAACACTCGTAATATCCTATGGGATAGAATAGTTACGGCATTAACAACACCTATTACCGATGAAGAACTCAAGCGTCACAATCCAGACATAGGGAGGGGTATTACTGACGATGTATATTACGGCACAACAGAGCAGATTTGTACCCACTTTCAGGAGATGAAGTGGAGCGATGGTCTACCATTCATTCTACCGACATATGAGCGCGTCTCACGCTTTATGGAGCATACAGACCTTGCACCCGAGCAGACCGTAGCCGTACTGCCAATAGCACATCGCAACACGACTGCATGGCACGTAGCTGTAAACGGCGTTATGGCAGGTTGTAAGCCTGAGTATATGCCACTGCTTATAGCCATCACTGAAGCCCTGAGTGCGCCAGAGTTCCGCCGAACATTGGCAAGCACGCATGGTTGGACTCCATACTGCTGGATAAACGGTCCTATTGTTGAACGGCTTGGTATTGCTACAGGTCAGGGCGGTATAAACAGTCCTGCGAATATGGCCATAGGTCGCTTTATCAACCTCGCACTGATAAATCTTGCAGGGTATTATGTTGGCGACAACCGCATGGGCACTTTTGGCTACCCTATGCCGTGGGTATTGGCAGAGGATGAGGCGAGCTGTGAGAAGATTGGTTGGCAGCCATACCACATAAGAGCCGGTTTTGACAAAAATCAGAGCGTTGTCACACTCTGCTCTGCCCTTACTTGGGGAGGAAACATGGCGCCTGCAACAACAGACCCGCAGAAGATTATGGAGCTTCTTGCGTGGGATATTACAGAACGTGGGCAGTTTGCACTTGGCAGTGGCAAGCAGTACACTCATCGTACTATTTTACTCACCCCATCTGTAGCCGCAACGCTGGCTGCCAAATACTCTACTCCAGAGCAGTTAGAACAGGCTCTAATTAAAACCGCACGCCGACCAACCTCCGAGCGCGTATTTGCCAACTACTACGCCAACCCGGGCAGTAATCCCGAACAGAGACGAACAGTTAGGCAATGGGAGTGGTACATTTCCAACAATGAGGATAGTCAACTAACACCTCCACCCGTATGGCACGCAACTTCAGATAGCGAAATTGCGACCATACCTACAATGAAACGAGGTATGACCGCAATTATAATAACCGGCGATGACTCACGCAACAAAGTGCAGATAATGCCCGGTGGTGGATTTACAAGTAGAGCTGTCAAATGACAGCTCTAATTTTTTTAGTTTCCTGCAACGACGATGATGCTCAAGCCGATGATAAAGAGTGCGAACATCAGAGCAAGAAGGTAACCTGTCTTGCGATCTGCGCCCTTAAATTCGTGCCAGATAAATACGCCCCAGAAGGCAGCAATCATTGGTGCACCCTGACCAAGAGCATACGATACTGCTGCGCCAGCCTTACCTGCTGCGATATAGCTAAATGCTGTACCGAGGCACCAGATAGCACCACCCAAAACACCTACAAGGTGAGTTGAAAGGCTACCCTTAAAGTACTCTGAATAGCTTACTGGAGTACCAACAAATGGACGCTTCATAACGTAAGTATTGAAGAGCAGATTTGACACCAACACACCAAGCGAGAAAATAAAGATTGCTGAATATGGGGTCAGCATACCCTCTGCAGGCTGCTCAAAGTTATTGATATCCATACCCTTAACAACAAAACGGTAGAATGTAGACATCAGTAGACCGGCAACAATAGCAAGGATAACACCTTTACGGCTATTTGCATTACTCTCGCCCTGCTTAGACACACGACCCGCTGCTGCGCCGTTACAAACGATAGCCACAACAACAAATAGCACACCAAGACCGAGCAGCCATGGATTACCCTTTGCCTGCTCAAGGTAGTTATTAATAACACCAAGCACAAGTGCAAGACCGCAACCCAAAGGGAAGGCTACTGACATACCCGCCAATGATGTAGAGGCTGAGAGCAGGATATTTGATGCATTGAAAATTACACCGCCAAGAATTACCCAACCAATACTAGCAAGGTTTGCCTGACTAAGGTCCGCCACAAAACTACGACCTTCATCACCAACGCTTCCCATAGTAAAACCAAGAAGTAGCGTAAAGAGGACCATTCCGATTACATAGTCCCAATAGAAGAGTTCATAACGCCAAGTCTTGCCAGCCAACTTCTGAGTGTTACCCCAAGAGCCCCAGCAGAGCATTGTAATAAAGCAGAAAACGACTGCCAGCAAATAACTGTTAATGATAAACATAATATTAAGATTTTAAGGTTAGAAATTATCAACTTCCTCGCGCGTTGGCACAGACGGCTGTGCACCCACACGCGTAACAGATATAGCCGAAGCTTTAGTGGCAAAACGCAGAGCCTCATTTAGACTCAACCCCTCTGCTAGTGCAGCGCAGAGAGCTCCGTTATAGACATCTCCTGCTGCAGTAGTGTCTACAGCCGAGACTTTGCAAGCAGGTATTAACACGCCCTTACCATCCTCATAGAGATAGGCGCCCTCGCTACCCATAGTGATAACTACACGCTCGACACCGAGTGAAACAAGAGCCTGAGCAGCTTTCTCTGCCGAAGCCTCATCAGTAACCTCAATACCTGTAAGAGTCTGCGCCTCAGTCTGATTTGGAGTTATCAAATAGAGTTTAGATAGTGTATGCTCACTTACTGTTGCCGCAGGCGCAGGGTTTAGGACAACGCGCGCACCCTTAGCAGCAGCCACAGCCACACAAGCATCTACAGTATCCATCGGAATCTCAAGTTGCAATAGAACAATATCGCCACCCTCTACCTGCTCAAGCGCAGGCATAACATCATCAATAGTCAAACAATTATTTGCACCCAAAGCTACAGAGATTGAGTTTTGAGCAGCACTATCAACCATAATCAGCGCAACGCCCGATGGAGTATCCTTGCGAACAATATATGTTGTATCTATCCCAAAACGCTGATATGCCGCCACTGCCGCATCGCCAAACATATCATTACCCACAGCAGCAGAGAAAATAACTCTATGCCCCATACGAGCCACAGCCACAGCCTGATTGGCACCCTTGCCACCACCGGCCATCATAAATCCACCACCTAAAACACTCTCACCTGGGCGAGGCAGACGCTCAGAGCGTACAACCATATCGGTGTTTGAGCTACCGATTACAACGATTTTATTCATAATTAAATAGCTATTTTCTACAAATTTAGTAAAATTTTCTATACTTTTGCACAAAAGAAACAAAAACTATACAAAATATGTCAACTGAAAGCAAAGTAAGAGCCGTAACAACCACACGACTCAAGCAGATGAAGGAGCAGGGCGAAAAGATTTCGATGCTCACCTCTTACGACTACACTATGGCATCTATCGCAGATGGTGCAGGCATAGATATTATACTTGTTGGTGACTCTGCCGCCAATGTTATGGCAGGTCATAAGACTACACTACCAATTACACTTGACCAGATGATTTACCACTCTTCATCTGTCGTTCGCGGTGTTGAGCGTGCATTTGTAGTGTGCGATATGCCATTTGGAACATATCAGGGCGACCCGCAGACGGCACTTCACTCTGCTGTTCGCATTATGAAGGAGAGTGGCGCTGATGGCGTTAAGCTTGAGGGTGGCGAGGAGATTCTCGACTCTGTAAAGAGAATACTCACTGCCGGCATCCCTGTTATGGCACACCTCGGCCTTACACCGCAGTCTATACATAAATTTGGTGGCTATGGTCTGCGTGCTAAGGAGGAGGCTGAGGCCGAGAAGCTGATTCACGATGCTAAACTACTTGAAGAGGCGGGTTGCTTTGCCCTTGTGCTTGAGAAGATTCCTGCCGCGTTGGCAAAACGTGTTTCCGAGGCACTTACAATTCCAACAATCGGTATTGGTGCAGGCGCTGATACGGATGGTCAGGTGCTTGTTATCCACGATATGCTCGGTATGAACAAGGGTTTCTCGCCAAAGTTTCTGCGCCGTTATGCAAATCTGCACGATGTTATGACAGAGGCTATTGAACACTATGTTGCCGATGTAAAGAGTTGTGACTTCCCTAACGAGAACGAGCAGTACTAAAACAACAGAGCCTACCAAATCGGTAGGCTCTGCTATTCTACTTACCATCCTTCTGGCGGTCATACTCCTCAACAAGGCTACGACCAAAATTCACAGCCGCAGTCTCAACTGCCTTGTACGCTCCGACGGCAACATTCTCAACAGCCTTATATCCACCAACCACGCCGTTTTCAATAGCTTCGTAACCGCCTACAACTGCATCCTCAACCCCTTTATAGGTCTTTACGATACCCTTTACTACTTTTTTTGCCATAACATATCGACTATTTATTAGCTTTAGCCCTCTCTAATCTTGCATTTGCCTCTGCAAGCTGACGCTCCATGCGCTGTTTCTCTGCTGCACTTCTAACCTTTGGATTAGAGAGTCGCTTCTGCTCCTGATAGAAAGCCTTTGATTCAAGTTTTATAGCCTGATAGTTTGTGCGGTCGATCTGTCGCTGGAGCTTTGCGCTCTGCTTCATATCTCGAAATGCCGCCTTAAAAAATCCCTCTTTCTTCTCACCATCCTCTGCCTGTGCTGTAGATGTAAATCCGCACATAAGTGCCACAACTGCTAAAAATCTAAAAAATCTTTTCATAATTCTCATATTGCTTAATTTCAAGTGCAAAGGTAGAGGCAATATAAAGGGTAAAAAAGGTCTACTGCGCCTATTGATTGGAGCATTTGGCGCACAGTATTGAAACTTAATTCCAAAAGTTCTATATTTGTGGAATAAAAGGCGTTTTTATGGACAACTCTCTATCTTCAACACTACGAGCATACATAGACCACTTTCCTGAAAGTAATGCATATAGCATTGACGACAAACTGACCATCGTTACCAATCCACAGTTTGCTGTTCTGCCCAACCATCCCTATCGCTGCCCACTCTCGGTGGCTATCTATTGCACACAAGGCACTGGCACGGGAAGAATCAACGCCAAGACCTTCTCTCTCAGTCCTGGAGGTTTTATGATTGTACTTCCAAATCAAATTACGGAGTTGGTAGATAGGAGCGATGACTTTGAGGCTACCTATATTATCATGACCGATACATTTACCGAGTCCCTGGGTATTGGCAACACCTTTAGCCTGCACGCTACTATTTCACAACATCCTCATACAAATCTTACGGGTCGAGCAAAGAGTGCATTAGAGAGTTACCTTGCAATGTGCAAAAGCATTATTCCTGAACATCAAAACCCAAATCGACTGGAGATTATAACGTTGCTCACAAGAGCATTCTTTCTCGGCTTGGGGTATTTCATGCACCAAACTAACTGTAGCGACAATAGCCGACAGAGTGAACTGACAAATAAGTTTATAGAGCTCGTTGAGAGGAACTATACAAAGCAGCGCGGATTGAAATTTTATGCCGAAAAACTGGCATTGACACCAAAACATATCTCCCTTGTTGTCAAACGGTCAAGTGGCAAGAGTGCGACGGAGTGGATTGAGAAGTATGTCATCCTTGACGCAATAACCCAACTCACCTCAACCGACAAGAGTATCAAGGAGATTGCCTACGATCTTGGTTTTCCTTCACAATCCTTCTTTGGCAAGTATTTCTGTCGAATTGTAGGCGCCTCGCCCGCCGAGTACCGCAAAGCACATAAAAAATAGTGGACCATACTCAGTATGGCCCACTAAATTTTCGACGAGATTGATATTACTTAACCTCAGCAATTTCAGAGAGCTTCTCAAATAGCTCACCAAATGATGCAAGGATATCCTGACGAAGTGCAGCATAGTACTTGCGAACAAGTGATGGGTTGTGTGGCTCAGTAGGATTGTTAGCCTTTACATAGAGGGCATTGCGGAGCTCTACGCCCTGCTGCATAACTGCGAAAATCTCCTTATCCTTTGCAGGCTGGAAGTAGATAGCCATATCGCAATCAAACACCAACTCCTCAAGACGATAGTCAATCTCTTTCTTCAGATTTCTTAAATTTGCCATAATTAAAATTATTATTTGTTAAACACTTTTATTCAATTATAGAGCAAAGATAAGAAAACATTGCGAGAAAACAAAGGTTTTAACGATTTTTTCTTCGGTGGCGGTGCTCTTTTTCCGGCACCTCGACAATTATACCCGTCTCGTCTGTCTCAACAACCGCCACAGGATAGCGTTTCTCTTCTGTCTGCGGTTTGGTCTGCGCAACAGTCTGCGTAGATGCCTGAGGCTTTGGTTGCGGCTTCGGAATGGTGTAAATTCTCTCCACAATCTTGTCGTTACTATAGGCAACATTCAGCTCCGAGTGGCGCATAGGTGGCAGAATTGTATTCTTAAAGATTATCCACGCATTTTGCAGCTTCTCAAGTTCCGCCTGCTTCTCCAGCTCGCTATGCGTTGTACTATTCAGAATGGCGATAACCTGACTCTTATCCGGTAGGTTCATACCCTCAACAGTAGGTATGCAGTCCGCCCAATGGTAGGTCATAGCTTTTGTCTCGACATTGCTTTTCGGGCACTGTTTTGTAACAAACGTAGCCACAGAGGCTGCACGAGCATTTGCCAGAGCCATATTTTTAGACTCTACACCATCGGGCGAGGCATAACCGACAACAACGACCTTAGTGATGTGCATAGTCGTATCTGCCGCCTGCTCCACAAAGCGGTCAAGTGCTGCAATAGCGTCGGCATTTGTTGAGAAGCTACTCTGAAGTGTAGAGTTGTTAATCGGATAGAGCATATCAAACTCCGACGTGCCATTATCGGCATTGCGGACAAGGTATCGCTCCGTAACCTTATCTCCCCTCTGCACTTTAGAGAGCAACAATGAGTCCTTTGAGGTACTCTGCGCCATGATTGACATAGCCAACAGTAGCGCGACAATAGATAATGTAAACTTTTTCACGATAATATTGATTTTTGGTTTTCACTGCTTAAATTCCAAAAATCAAGCCACGTTTGGCAATCGCAAAGGTTACATCAAGAGCTTAGAATACAACCCTAACGCCCAACTGCATACGCCAACGCGAGAGTAGGTCGTTCTGCGAAATCTCACCGCCCACAAATCGGTAGCTTGGGGTCTTATTTCCCTTGCCGTCGTCAGTAAGCGCCGTAACCTCAACAGGAGATAGTTTCCAGTCATCAAGGAAGTAGGCAGCGCCCCAATTTCGGTTAAAGAGGTTTGTAAGGTTCATAATATCAAGTGTTATCTGCACCTTACGAGAGTTATATTTGCTAAAGTAGAAGTCCTGCGCAAAGTGGAGGTCTACATGGTGCTCAAAAGGTGCAACAAGAGAGTTTCGCTCGGCATACCTACCGCGATTTTCTCTCAGTGCACGGTGCTGCATAATGTAATCATTAAAGGCTGTGCGCTGCTCATTGCTTTCAAAATTCATCACAGCGAGCTCTGCCTCAGTAGGCACATAGATAGTCGTATTTCCGCGATATGTATCGCCATTGACATCTACACCATTCTTATAGTATGTAGGTGTATATCTCATACCCGAATAGCCCTGGTATATCAATGACACAGTAGAGCCAAAAATGCCCCCATAGCGCTTTGAGTAGCTCAATTGCACTGTCAGTTTATGCGGCACCTCAAAGACAGAGTGTGTAAGCGGTTTGCTATTTGAGACAGTTGCATAACTCTTACCCCAAATACTCGGAGCAGAGGATGACACGCCATCATTGACAGTAAAGCTCTGCGAGAAGGTATATGTTGCGGCAAGTTGCAGACCAAATAAGAACTGCTTCTCGACCATTGCCGAGAGGTTATACGAATAGCCACGCTTTTCATTCTCAAGCAGGTAGATAGAAGAGAAGCTCTTCTTTGCGCTTGAGTCGTAGTAAGGGGTGCTATTATTCTGATTTGCCAACTCACCATTAACAGCATAGAGCTTTGAGCCGTTATCCGCAGCAACGATATTGCGAATTGATATGTCATTAATACTCTTTGCATATATTCCCTCAAGGGTCATCTTCCAACCCTTAAAGGTGGTCTCAAGGGCGAGGTTCGCCTTAAAGGTCTGCGGCATGCGGAACTTACGGTCAGCGACATAAATCACCGGATTTGCGCTTGTGCCAGCTGTTCCACTAGGCGACACTCCAAATGGTGGGATATTCTCGCCATAAAGAGTATAACCCGTTTGAGTCATACCAGTGTTAGAGTAACAGTTTGTAATCCACACAAATGGAATTCTACCGGTAAAGACTCCCGCACCACCACGTAGCGTCAATGTAACATCACCACTTGGCACGGCGTACCACTTAAAGCCCACGCGAGGAGAGAGTAAAATATGAGTCTTAGGCTTGCTATTTGTCGCAACGCCATACTTCTGTGCAATCTCGTGGCCGTTGAAGGAGCTATTCTCTCTTGGTGTATTGAATATCACAGGAATATCAGCACGAACTCCATATGTGAGTTGGAAATTATTAATCCACACCTCATCCTGTGCAAAGAGTCCGAACTGAGCTGTATTTATACGAGTGGATGCATCACCAATAGGGATTGTCTGCTGGAACATTGATGGCTTAGAGGCGAGGAAATCCGCCATGGTATCATATGTATAAGCGCCATTTGCATTTGAGACAAAGAGCACCTTAGCGGTAAAAATCTCGTTATGCGTACCAACAGTAATATTATGGCTACCCTTATTGATTGACAGATAGTCAGAGAGTGTAATACTATTCTGCACCAGCGAGTTACTACATGCCATGCCATCAGTTCCAATCTTTACAGCTGTCTTCTCACCGTCACGAATACGGTCAATTGTCACAAATGGTGTCATAGCATCTGTATCACGACCATCTATTACTCGGGTATATCCAGCACGCAACGAGTTGAATACTGAGGATGAAAACCTTGAATCAAGCTCCGCCATAACCGAGTGTGTAGTACTTACAGAGGTGTAGCCTGAGCCGTGGAACAGGAGCGTAGAGGCAGAGTTTACATACTCATCCTTACCCGCATCAAGAAAGTTGTAGCGCACCGCAAGGTTATGCTTGTCTGATATATGCCAATCCACACGCGCCAAGATAGATGTACTACGACGCTCTATATTACGCTTACCATATCCACCTCCGTCATATCCGGTAAGCGAATAGAAGTGGTTAGCTATTGTCTGCGCATCCTCCTCACTAACCTTACAATTTGTATCACCAATATGATATGCAGAAGGTGAGTGGTCAGATGAGTTCTCGGCACTAATAAAATAGAAGAGTCTATTTTTCACTATTGCACCACCCCAAGTTACACCATAAGTGAGTGTATTTTGCTTTGCAAGTGGCACTCTATTCACCCCCTTACCATAGAGATTGTTATCTGTGTAGTATGCATAAGCAGTTCCATTAAATGTATTAGTACCCGACTTTGTCACCGCATTGATACCTCCACCGGTAAAACCACTCTGTCTAACATCAAAAGGGGCAGAGACTATCTGCACCTGCTCCAATGCATCAAGCGGAATTGGGTTAGCACTTGCAAGACCACCATTAGTTCCGTTTGCGGTAAGGCCGTACATATCGTTATTCACAATACCGTCAATATAGAAAGAGTTGTAGCGACTATTTGCACCGCCAATAGCTACGCCACCCTCTTGCTGAGTTGCAGCATAAGGAGATAGTCGAGCAATGTCATATATCGAGCGGGTAACAGTAGGCATGGCTGCAATATCATTTGCAGAGAAGTTTCCCTGTGGTTTGTAGTCACCCACAACAACAATGCTGTCTATTGACGGCTGATCTTTGAGCGTAGTATTAAGCTCCAATGTCTGACCTAAAGATGGGTAAATCTTGTCAATTGCACTTGTAATATATCCCACGCATGAGAATGTTACGACATACTCACCACCAACTTTCAGACCATCAAGATGATACTTTCCATCAATATTGGCACTTGTGCCATAGCTGACGCCCGTAGCCGTATTTGCCGCCACTACCGTAGCTCCGATAATAGGCGTATTGTTACTATCTGTTACTGTGCCTGCAATAGAGGCTGTTGTCACCTGCGCAAAAACCGCAAGCGGTAGAAGAGTTAAAATAGTTGTTACAAAAAACTTTCGCATAGCGCAAAAAATAAAAAAATCCGACATCTGTTAAGATATCGGGGCTACATCATAAGGCATAGCAAGACACAACGTGCCACGCTTTACCACCTGATTTCTACCATCCGGACTATACCGTCGGTATCGGAATTTCACCGATTCAGTCCCAAAAGGCAATAAAAAATAGGCTACAACTCATAGTTACAAACCACACTACGCAGCCTTATTATCACTTTGCCCCGGGAGTCGCGGACTATCACCGCCGGTGGGGAGTTGCACCCCGCCCCGAAATCGACTACAAATATAGGGTAAAAAAGTTGAATTAACAAACTTTTTTGCTATCTTTGTGCTATGCAAAATCAGGATGTGAACAATATGACATTTTTTGAGCACCTAGATGCTCTACGCCCAGGACTTCTACGTGCTGTGGCGGTTATGTTTGTGACAATGGTTGTAGCATTTATGCTAAAGGAACCTATTATGGCAGCAGTCATGGGTCCCCAATCGCCCGATTTCATCTCAAACAGAGCCATGTTTAACCTGGCTGAGTATATGAATAGTGAGGTACTCAAAATTAACCAGTCGCCTGTCACGCTTATCAACACCACCATGGCAGGTCAGTTCAACATGCACATGATGATGGCATTCTACGTAGCACTTATTGTTGCAATACCCTACCTACTGTTCGAGTTGTGGCTATTTGTTCTGCCAGCACTAAGTCGTAGAGAGCGTAGATACAGTACACTTTTTATATTATACATCGTAGTATGCATGGCATTAGGCATCGCATTTGGATATTACATTCTCTCACCACTATCTGTCAATTTTCTTACTGGATATAGGGTAAGTGACAATATCACCAACATGATTGATGTTGGATCGTATATATCTTTGGTGGCAAATTTGGTGCTTGTATGTGCAATTATCTTTGAGCTACCTGTGGCAGTACACTTTCTCTCCAAGACAGGTCTGCTTACAGCCAGCTTTATGAAGAGGTATCGCCGCCACGCAATTGTCGTGCTCGCTATCGGTGCAGCGATAATCACTCCACCAGATATTATGAGTATGATTTTAGTTATCATACCGCTATATCTCCTCTATGAGATGAGCATCTGGATTGCTAAAGAATAGTTTAGATAGGCTTTTGACTATAAGATTAAAATATTTTTGTACCTTTGTGGCATGGAAGAGATTTTAGATAATATTGCCGAGCAACCTAGCTATGACGTCATCGTTATAGGCGCAGGTGCTGCAGGTATGATGGCTGCAGGTACTGCAGCGCGCAATGGCGCAAAAGTGCTCCTACTTGAGAAGATGGAGAAACCGGCTCGAAAGGTCCGTATTACAGGTAAAGGTCGATGCAACCTTACCAACGAGCGCGGCGAGGAGGAGTTTGCTGCAAATATCCGCACAAATTACGATTTTCTAAAGGTTGCATACTCGGAGTTTAACAACCGTGCAACTATGCGCTTCTTTCAGCGTCTGGGTGTAAAGCTTGTCACTGAGCGCGGTGACCGCGTATTCCCTGAGAGTGGTAAGGCTGCCGATGTTGCAAATGCATTAGAGTTCTACTGTCGTGATTACGATGTTGAGATTCGCTGTCACACTCGCGTTTCCGGTATCGTTACCCTAGGAAATAAAGTGCTGGGAGTAAAATACTTCAACAAGCGTGGTTTTGAGCGTCGAATTGAGGCTCCAAATGTAATTATCGCTACTGGTGGTATCTCATATCCTCGCACAGGTTCTACGGGCGACGGTTATATCTTTGCGGATGCATTAGGTCACACTATTGAGGATGTGCGTCCATCGCTTACGGCTCTTGTAACCTCACATCCTCAAGCACAGTTTATCCGCGACGTAATCTTGCGCAATACGACTATACGCCTTGTCGTGAATGGCGAGATTATTGGTGAGGAGTTTGGCGAGGTAACCTTCTCTGACCGCGGTATTGAGGGAGCTGCAACGCTTCGCTTGAGTCGCGATGCAGTTGATGCACTCACAGAGGAGAAGAGTGTCAAACTTGAGCTTGACCTTAAACCTGCACTGGACGAGGAGACGCTCCGCAACCGTATTCAGCGAGAGATTGCCGAGATGGGACCTGAAGAGTTCTTTGCCGAGCTTGTGCGCCGTCTTGTTCCTAAGCCACTTGTTGTGCCAATCTGCAAGGAGATAGATGTACATTCACGCCTATATGTCAGCAAAGTTACAGATAAGGAGTTTGAGCGACTTATCAAGGTACTTAAGGGCTGGAGTTTCCCTATTTCGGACTACGCATCATTTGACTATGCAATTGTCACCGCTGGTGGAGTTAAGTGTAGCGAGGTAAACGAGTATACTATGGAGTCAAAACTAATCAAGGGACTCTATTTTGCTGGCGAGGTTCTTGATATTGATGCAAATACAGGTGGATACAATCTTCAGATTGCATTCTCTACAGGACACCTTGCAGGTCTGTTGAAAAAGTAAACTATGAAACAGAGTGGCAGAAATATCAAGCAACGACTCTACGGGCTGACCCTCATCGGCAACCGTTTGTCGCGTATTTGCCACATCCACGGACATGGAGTGCACTCCCCTTTTGTCTACTCGCTTGTTCGCAAGGTCTTTATGCGTAAAACACTTATTGACCCTGCACAAGATAGCCTTTACAACTCACTCATAGAGCTTGGGGCAGCAGAAAAGCGTGCTACAGAGTTGCAGAATATTGCGACTCTACTCTCATACACCTCCTGTAGTATTGACAATATTGAGTGTGGTGCCGATTTTAATATCGCCACAGCAGCTAACGGCATGGATATCTGTACTGCATATCAAAATGCACAGCAGAATCATACTACCCTTGTCGTTCTACATCCTTACCTAGACAGGGCGCGTAGAGAGATTTGCAGAAAGCTTGTTGAGATTCATACATCTACCAGCGTAGACAACCGAGGCTACTTGATATTTTTTAACAACCATCTGCCAAAACAACATTACCGACTATGAAGCTATATACCAAAGGTGGCGACAAAGGCAAAACCTCACTTATTGGTGGTCAGCGTGTTGCCAAAAATGATATCCGCGTAGAGGCTTACGGCACCGTTGACGAATTGACCGCCCACATTGCTCTGTTTGCCGATCGACTTGCATTGCGCTGTAAGGATATTGCCGAGCAGATTATCCCAGACATTAAGCGCATCAACTCTGCGCTGATGACTGTAGAAGCTCATCTTGCCGTAGGTACAGGCGGGGAGGACAAAATCGCACCTCTTCCAGACGAGGTTGTTGCCTGGATAGAGAGCCGCATAGACGCCCTACAGGCGGAGCTGAAGCCTATCACCTGCTTTACAATCCCAGGTGGCTGCGAAATGACCTCTTTATGCCATATCTGCCGCACAGTCTGCCGCCGTGCCGAGCGTCGCGCTGTAGATGTTGACCAGAGTTACGGTGTGGATAAGAATAGCATGCTGCTGCTCAACCGCCTCTCTGATTACTTCTATGCCCTTGGCCGAGTTCTGTGCGACAAACTCGGAGAGAAAGAGTTCCTCTGGACAAAATAATTCTCAAAAAACTATTTTATTTCCGAAAAAATTCCTATATTTGCGCTGAGATACAGCAAATTATGAGAAGTATTTTCACATACAACAAAATATCCCCTCTCCGAAAAATCGGGGGGGGGATTTTCGCACCTACAACTCTCTAATTTACAATACTTTACCGACTTCAAAGGCGATAAGAACAATCTTAACGCCCGCTTTTCTATGCATATATACAAACAACTATAATTTTTAACAAAACTTACACATTATGAAAAACTTGATTAAATTTTTCATAACAGCGACCATTCTGTTCACAGCATCGTGTACAACAGAGAATTTGGACTCCTCTATTGCTAGCGAGGAGACTGTCGAGGTATTCTTCGCGACAAATCTTGCCGATAGCAGTACACGTGCGTACGACGATGGCAAACATGTAAACAAATTGTACTACTTTGTTTGCGATAGTGACAATCGCATCCTTAACGACCTCTGTGGAACTTGCGACGAGAAAGTTGACGAAAAATTCAGCTTCACATTGTCTCTTATCAGGTGTATGGAGTACAACATCTATTTATGGGCACAGTATGAAGATGAAAATGGAGTTGCTGCGTACTCTATAGAGAACGGAGTTGTAGCTATTGACTACACAAAAAACATTGCTGCTAACAATGGCAACCTCGATGCATTCTATGGTTCTGTAAACATTACGCCAGATGAGCACGGTAAGACTCAGAATATTTCGCTTACCCGTCCATTCGCTCAGCTCAATGCTCTGACAAGCGATGGCAATACGCTTCTTAAGAATGATGTAGCGAGCTTTGAGAATGTCACAAGTACTGCAACCGTTAAGGGTATCTACTCTCAGTTCAACCTCATTAATGGCGATGTTGTTGATACAAGTAGGCAGACTGTTACATTTGCTTCAGATACGATTCCTGCTGGAAAAGGAGAGGTGACTTTGAATGCTAACTACACATACCTCTCAATGAACTACCTCTTTGTCCCTACAACACAGAAGTGCGTTGCAGATGTTCAGTTCACTTTTACTGCTACAAGACAAACTTCTGGAGCTCAGCCTATCGTAATTACAACTCCAGAGTACACAAGCGTTCCTCTGAAGTCTAATTACAAGACAAATATTATCGGTAAGCTCCTGACTGATTCTACTGAATTTAATGTAGAACTCGATGGCAAGTGGGCTACAAAAGATGAATATGTCATCGCAGGTGATGTAACCCTTGCTGAGGATCTTATTGCTTCTAAGGTTATCGTTAAAGAGAATGCAGTTCTCAACCTCAACGGTCACTCTATCACCAGTGGTATGCCATATAACGACAAGATGACAGGTACAGATATCGCAGCTATCACTATTGAGAACGGCGCAACTCTTAAAATTGTGGGAGAGGGTACAATCACTGGCTCTGAGTACGGTGTTTATGTAAAGAATGGTCATGTTGTAATCGAGGGCGGTAATATCTCTGCTGGCACATCTGCTGTTCAGGTAAATGTTGGTACTGCAGAAATCAAGGGTGGTGAGTTCTCTGCTACTAAGAGCAATACATATGTTATTAATTGTATCGATGCTTGTTGGAAGAATGACACTGCAAACGTTTACATCAAGGGCGGTAAATTCCACAACTTTGATCCTGCAAACAATGCAGCCGAGGGTACTGGCACTAACTTCTGTCCTGAGGGTTATACAACAAAATTATTAGAGGAAGATGGCGTATATGAAGTTATCCCTCCGGTATCAAGCGCATCTGAGCTTATGACAGCACTTAATAATTCCGGAAGTGTATCTGTAGTTCTTGGTAATGATATTGAAATTGTTCCTAATTTTGAAGATACAAATGTAATATTTAATATTCCAGCTGGCACTGATGCACACCTTGACTTGAATGGTAAAAAAATTACAATAGATACAGAGGAGGCTACAAAAACTTATTATACTTTTGTTATCAGAGAGGGTGGTTCGCTTACTATTGATGGCAATGGTACTGTAGAGGCTACAACACCAGAACCAGTAATGTTCTATCCTGCTGGTGATTTGGTTATCGAAAATGGTACATTTATTAGACATATACCTGAAGGATATACCGGCAGTGCAGGTAGTATGTTTGTAGGAACAAAACCCGCAGGTGGCTGGGAAAGTACAGGTGTAACTATCAATGGTGGATACTTTGATGGTGGTTATTATGATCCAGTCGCAGCGGAAGTCGAAGAGATTCTTGCTGGCACTAAGGAGTTTGTGGAAACTGAGGCTGACATTGCTAAACGCGGTCAGGCTGGTGATACAAATGCAACCAGAAAAGCTATAAAGGAGTTTATTAGTGATACATTTAACAGATCAAACAATTACTTCAGGGTTTATGGCGGTACCTTTGTAGGAGCTAACCCTGCTTGGGGTGATGAGGGCTGCATGCTTCCAACAAAGCCTAACTATCTTCGTCCGTGGTCTTACTATCAGGGGGCGTTTCTTGATGGTCAGACATTCAACGAGAATGGAATTGTACTTCCTGAGGGTTATACTATCACAAAGGGCACTCACGAGGATGGTAGACCGACTTATACTGTGAAATACAATAAGTAAGTAAGTAGAGATAAACTACAAAAGACTAAAGGAGGTCGTTCTGCGGAACGGCCTCTGTTTTTTTGTGCGTTCAATATAAATATCGGAAAAAAATTTTGCGAATTGCATTTTTTTTATATTTTTGCACTCTGAATAATAACGGCAACAAAAACTCGTTATTGAATTAACCTTAAAATTAGATAGTTATGTATTGGACACTTGAGCTTGCATCAAAATTGGAAGATGCACCATGGCCAGCAACCAAAGAGGAGCTTATTGATTATGCAAACCGTTCTGGCGCACCACTTGAGGTTCTTGAGAATCTTGAGGCGATTGAGGACGATGGCGACATCTACGAGAGCATCGAGGAGATTTGGCCAGACTACCCTTCAAAGGAGGATTTCTTCTTTGATGAGGAGGAGTATTAATCACCTCATACCTACTATACTGCATAGATAAGATAATTATCCAGTATAGTAGGTTTATTATTTTTTAACCTAACTAACCTAAACAGAATAAGTTATGAAAAGAGTATGTGTTTTGGCAATTGCGATGCTTGCTTCCATCTCAATTGCTTCTGCAGGTTGGACAAATTACTATATTATTGAGAATGTAGGTAATGCTCCAACAAGAAAATTAAAGATTGATTGGGAGAATAAATATTTCTTCCTTGACTCTGATAGCGAGGATGAGACAAAGTGTCCTATAAAAAATCTAAAGACAAATGGCAATACCAAGACCTTTGATGTATATTACACCTCATCAGTAGGTGGTGGAAAGTATTGTAGTGTCAAGTTTACCACTGACGAGGAAAACAAATTCACCATTACTCTGACACAATCTGGAGGCTATAAGGAGACTTTCGTAATATCTGACAAAAAACCGCTAAAAGATGCTATTCGCGATGCCAGAACAAACCCTAAAGAGCTTCTAAAGGGTGGCGTTGATAAGATTTCAAATGTATTCAAGAAGAAGGAGAAAAAATAAAAAGAATTAACAAAAAAAGAGCTGTCAAAAATATTGACAGCTCTTTTTTTGTGTTAGAAATCAAGTCCAAAGTTTATCTGAACAGCGTTATTAAATGGTGTATTCCTTTTACCAACGAGATATGCAACATCAAACTGAAGATGGAAAAATCTTACACCAACTCCAAAAGTGCCATAGCCGATAGTTTGCTCATGCATACCACCAATTATGCGCGACACATTTGCTCCAGCACGAAGATATAGCAGACGCATAAGCGAGTACTCGGCTCCTAACTTAGCAGCAAAAATATCCTCACGACTTGAAATGCCATAGCGAAGTTCAGAGGTAAGGTCAAGTTTATGACCATCTGTAAAAGGTAGTGAGAGCCCAACTCCGACTGCAGGAGCAATGCCATAGCGGTCATAATCGGGCTTAACAGGTGCATCAAACGCCAACTTTGCGCCTATATTAACCTTCGCGTCCTCTATCAATTGAACTGGCAACTGCGAAAACAGAGCAAGGTCTAATCCGCCACCATCGTAATTATCGTCATAAACGATATTACCATATGCACGATGATAGCGAGCAGTAGCTGCAAAGGCTACCCTATCAGAAAGTTTATATCCATAGCCCAAATCAAAGCGTTGCGCTCCCGGGCGTCTATCCAGCACATCAATACGTGGTTCCATATTAAACTGCAGACCCACAACAAGTGCGTGTCGGTGTGCAAAGCGGACATATCCACCACCCGATAGCATTCGGTTTTTACGATATACCTCACCCGCAAAGTCTGTATAAGCAAATGCCACCTGTACTGTTTTATACTCCATAAGGGTAGATGCGGCATTACCAAAAGTAGCAAATGCATCTGCCTGCGTAGCCACACCGGCACCTCCCATAGCCGCAACGCGTGCATTGGGCGTATGGTCGTAAAGACCCTGTGCCCACAGCGATGTAGATATCAGTGCGAAAAGTATAAAAATAGAGCGTTTCATAACGACTACATATTCATACCACCACAACAGTGAATCACCTGACCAGATACATAGCTAGACAAATCCGATGCGAGGAACAGAGCCACATTAGCCACATCCTCCGGAGTACCGCCACGACGAAGCGGAATAGCTTTTGCCCACTGCTCACGAATCTCTTCAGAGAGCTGACCGGTCATCTCGGTAATAATAAATCCTGGAGCGATGCAGTTAGCTCTGATACCGCGAGAACCCATCTCCTTTGCAATAGACTTTGCAAGGCCTATCATACCAGCTTTAGAGGCTGAGTAATTACACTGACCTGCATTACCACTTACACCAACAACAGATGACATATTGATAATTGAACCACCACGTTGGCGTGACATCACCGGAACAACAGCATGAACGAAGTTAAATGCCGACTTAAGATTGACATTGATAACTGCATCCCACTGCGCCTCGGTCATACGAAGCATAAGACCATCTTTGGTAATACCAGCGTTATTTACAAGAATATCTATACGACCGAAATCAGCCATAATCTGTTCAACCACAGCGTGACTCTGCTCAAAATCTGCAGCATTAGAGGCATATGCCTTAACGCGAACACCGAACTGTTCAAGTTCTGCCTGAGTAGCAAGAACACCCTCAGACAGCTCCAAATCTGTAAAGGCAATGTCTGCACCCTGCTCAGCAAATCTCATAGCAACAGCCTTGCCAATACCCCTTCCCGCACCTGTAATTAGGGCGACTTTTCCTTCAAGTAATTTCATAATCACAAAAATTTGTTAATAAAATCTGCTCAAATATACGAATTTTATTTGAAAATAGACTACCTTTGGGGGTTGAATGTTTGAATTAGGATTAACAACAAAATAAAAAACAGTATGAAAGACTCACAGATTTTTGATTTGATTGCTCAGGAGCGTAGTCGTCAGATGCGCGGTATTGAGCTCATTGCATCAGAGAACTTTGTTAGCGACAGCGTCATGGCTGCTATGGGTTCTGTGCTTACAAACAAGTATGCCGAGGGTTATCCTGCAGCGCGCTACTATGGTGGTTGCGAGGTAGTTGACAAGGTTGAGAGCCTTGCAATTGAGCGTATCTGCAAACTTTATGGCGCACAGTATGCCAACGTACAGCCTCACTCAGGTGCTCAGGCTAACATGGCTGTATTTTTTGCAGTTCTCAAGCCAGGAGATACTTTCCTTGGTCTAAACCTCTCTCACGGTGGTCACCTTTCTCACGGCTCTGCAGTAAATATGTCAGGTATGTACTTCAACGCAGTGAGCTACTCTGTTAAGGAGTGTGATGGTCGCGTAGATTATGACGAGATGGAGGCTAAGGCTCTTGAGTGCAAGCCTAAGCTTATCGTTGGTGGTGCATCAGCTTACTCTCGTGAGTGGGACTATGCTCGCATGCGTCAGATTGCAGACAAGGTTGGTGCCCTTCTTATGATTGACATGGCTCACACTGCAGGTCTTATTGCTGCTGGTCTGCTTGAGAACCCTGTTAAGTATGCTCACATTGTTACATCTACAACACACAAGACTCTCCGTGGTCCTCGTGGCGGTATCATCCTTATGGGTGAGGACTTTGACAACCCATGGGGTCTTACAACTCCAAAGGGCGTAGTAAAGAAGATGTCACAGATTCTCAACTCTGCAGTATTCCCAGGTATCCAGGGTGGTCCACTTGAGCATGTTATCGCAGCTAAGGCTGTGGCATTTGGTGAGGCTTTGGAGCCATCATTTGTTGAGTACCAGACTCAGGTTGTAAAGAATGCTCAGGCCCTTGCAGCTGCATTTACTGCACGCGGTTACAACATCATCTCTGGTGGTACTGACAACCACCTTATCCTTGTAGACCTTCGCACTAAGTTCCCTGAGCTTACAGGTAAGGTTGCAGAGAAGGCTCTTGTTGCAGCTGATATTACAACCAATAAGAACATGGTGCCATTCGACTCACGCTCTGCATTCCAGACCTCTGGCTTGCGCTTCGGTACACCTGCTATTACAACTCGTGGCGTTAAGGAGGATCAGATGGAGGTTATCGTAGCTCTTATTGACCGTGTACTTTCTGATCCAGAGAATGAGGCAAACATCGCAGCTGTTCGCGCAGAGGTGAACGCTATGATGGAGAAATATCCACTCTTTGCATGGTAGAATATCTGAATTTTCTCGCTGAGCTTTCTCAAAACAACAACCGAGAGTGGTTCGCTGCTCACAAAGAGCAGTACAAGGCTTGCGATAGAAAGTTGAAGGAGTTTGCGGCGAAGCTAATCAATGGCATCGCCGCATTCGACCCTTCGGTTGCAGGGCTAACCGTTGCTGACTGCACATACCGCATCTATCGCGATGTACGTTTTAGCCTCGACAAGAGTCCATATAAAACTTGGACTGGCGTATATGTTGCACCTCATGGCAAAAAGGCAGGCTACGCAGGTTACTACGTTCATTTTGAGCCATCTGGATGTTTTCTACACGCAGGCTCACACTGTCCAGAGCCCGTTGTGCTAAAGAGTATCCGCGAGGAGATTTTGGACAATGGAGACAATATGCTTGCAGCTATTGAGGCGAGCAACGGCTTTAGGCTATACCGCGAAAACTGCCTTAAGCGCACTCCAAAGGATTTCCCTACAGGCCATAAGTACGACGAGCTGCTTCGTCTAAAGGATTTCGGCATTGAGAAACCATTAGACCCTGCACTGCTTGCAGACGACAATGCCCTACTGGAGTCGGTACTCTGCGACCTAAAGTCGACCTATCCTCTCGTTGAGATTCTCAATCGCGCAATCAACTACGCCTACGAGGAGATGATATAAAATCAAGAGGAGAGCTTAGTGCTCTCCTCTATTATTTAACAACTCTCTAATCTGATTGCAACTCTGTTCGGGATTTTTGCGGTCAAAATGGAACGGGGTAATGCCCAATTCTGCAGCAGCGACGACATTCTCCTTGCGGTCATCAATAAACATTGTCTGAGCAGGGTCAAGGCAAAACCGTTCAAGGAGCAGAGTGTAGATCTCTTTTTCTGGTTTAATTAGCCCCACCTCGCATGAGATAATCTCGCCATCAAAATATTGATAAACGGGCATTTTTCGCAAAAACTCAATATACTCTTTAGACATATTTGAGAGTACAAATAGTCGATAACCACCACGCTTCAACTCTGAAATCAACTCTGCGGTCTGGGCAATCTGTTCCTGATAAGTTATCGCCGTAGCCATCATGTGGCGTGCGGTCTCAACGTCGGAGCCACGAAATTTAGCCAAACACTGAGCAACATTGTCAAAAGTTCGCGTACCACGGTCATAGTCACACCAGAAGTCGGGCAGTTGTTCTCCGGAGTTGATAAAATAGAAGTAGTCCATCAGCTCCTGCGGACAGCGCGCCTCGTTGCGTGCAAAGACCACACCCGCAAGGTCAAAAACGATATTCTTCATACTACTCAACATATAGCACCAGTCCCTTAAGATACTCACCCTCTGGATGATAGATATTTATCGGATGGTCTGTAGGCTGTGTCAGCTGATGTAGAATTCGGACCTTACGACCCGCGATGGCGGCAGCTGTAAAGACAGTAGTACGGAATAACTCCTTACTCACAGCCTGCGAGCAAGAGAAGGTAAAGAGTATACCGCCACTCTTTATCTGCGACAAAGCTCTGGCATTGAGTCGCTTATAGCCCTGCATGGCATTTCCAAGAACCTTATGATGCTTTGCAAATGCTGGAGGGTCAAGGATAATCATATCGTACTTATCGCCAATATCCTTAAGATACTCAACAGCATCGCATGCAAGTGAACTATGTGGAGCTTCCTCGCCGAAATTGAGCTTTATATTTTCATCAACTAAGCGTATAGCCTTCTCCGAAGCATCTATCGAGCAGACCTCTTTTGCACCGCCAGCAAGGGCGTAAACCGAGAATCCTCCAGTATAACAGAATGTATTAAGTACTGTTCTACCAGCTGCATATTTTCCTACTAATTCGCGGTTAAATCGCTGATCGATAAAGAAACCAGTCTTCTGGCCCTCCTCCCAGTTAACAAGGAACTTATGACCATTCTCTAGAACTACATTATCCTTATCTGCTGAGCCATAGAGATAACCATCTACAGGATTTAGATTTGCCTTGAATGGAACAGTCTGCGAGCTCTTGTCATAGACTGCAGTTATCTTATCGCCAAAAACTGCAACAATAGCCTCAGCAATATTCTGACGCGAACGATACATGCCCACCGAGTGGCACTGCACAACCGCTACGCTACCGTATACATCCACCACAAGACCCGGCAGGTTATCACCCTCGCCATGAATAAGGCGGTAACAAGTAGTATGCTCACACTCTGTAAGACCAAGTGTACGGCGGACATCATATGCGCTGGCAATACGTTCCTGCCACCAATCGGCATTAATATCCTGCTGCTCAAATGAGAGCACTCGCACGGCAATTGAACCAATCTGATAGTGTCCGCGTGCAAGAAAATCGCCTTTAGATGAGTAGAGGTCTACGATATCTCCCTCAGCAATGCTCTCCGCATCCTCAATACTATAAATTGCACCCGAGAATATCCACGGATGACAACGCTGCAAAGACTCCTCTTTGCCTCGGCGTAAAATTATCTTTGGAATAGCCATAATCATCTTATTTAATACAAAGGTATAATTTTTTGCACAAATCACAAAAATATCTCACACTACAACTTGCCGACAATAGAAAAAGTGATTATAGAGCAGAAAAATATTGCCGATTGGAGCGCTTTCAAATAGAAAAGTATTGTCAATACGCAAGATTTTGTTATCTTTGCGCCGTAAATATATAAGCAACCGACAATGTCGGTGCACAAATAGACAAGAAAAAGACCGTTCTTATGTTAAGTAGAAGATTATTGCGAGTAAAAGTTGTTAAGGCCATATATGCACATCTGCAGACTGAGTCTGACAATATTCCTCAGACAGAGAAAAACCTTATCATATCTATTGACAAGGCTTATGACCTCTATTTCCACATCCTAAGTCTGCTACCAGAGTTGGTGAACTATGCAGAGGCTCGTCAGGAGATTGCTCGTAACAAGATGCTCCCAACCTATGAGGATCTTAATCCAAATCGTAAATTTGTAGAGAATCGTGCTATTGAGCGCATTGCTACTTGCGATGCGATTGCCGACTATTGTTCAAAGAAGAGTCTCTCTTGGCGTGATAATGCAGATCTTATTAAGAATATCTATAACTCCCTTACTGAGCAATCATTCTTTAAGAGTTATATGAGCAACAGCTCTCGCTCTTTTAAGGAGGATGCGGAGTTTGCAGCCAATATTTTCCTCAACATTTTAGAGATGAACGAGCAGTTGGAAGATGTGCTTGAGGGTCAGTCTATCTATTGGGTTGATGATTTGGGATATATCCTTACTATGGCAGCTCGCACTATGACCTCAATGCGCGAAAGTCATGAGCAGATTAAGCTACTGCCTAAATTTAAGAGTGATGAGGATTTGGACTTTGTTAAGCGTCTGCTTCGCGAGTCAATCATTCACTTTAACGACTATCGCGAGCTGATTGATAGCCACACAAACAACTGGGATATTGAGCGTCTTGCTCTTATGGATAATGTAATCCTTGCTGTTGCGGTCGCTGAGGCCAAGAACTTTGCTTCAATACCTGTCAAGGTTACTATGAACGAGTATATCGACATTGCCAAGTACTACTCAACTCCGGCAAGTAGCACCTTTATCAACGGCGTGCTTGACAAGATTGTCACTCGTGGCGTAGAGGAGGGCTGGATATTCAAAACGGGCAAAGGTCTGTTATAATTGGGATAAAAGTTGTTAATATGCAAACTTTTACCTACCTTTACGAAAATTTTAACTAAAAATTGAGATAATTATGTTTACAATGTTACAAGCAGCAGCACAGCAGCCACAGGGTGCAGGCTGGACATTCTGGCTAATGATTGGTGGCATGATTCTAATCATGTGGCTCTTCATGTGGCGTCCAGAGTCTAAGCGTAGAAAGCAGATGCAGGAGTTTTTAGCTAACCTTAAGAAGGGCGATAAGGTTATCACCGCTGGTGGTATTCACGCCGTAGTTAAGGAGGTTAAGGAGACAACTCTTCTTATTGAGGTAGATAGCAACGTTACTCTTCGCATTGAGAAGAATATGGTTGTTGCTGATCCATCAACTCAGCAGCCTGAGGAGAAGAAATAATGGCAACAAAGAGCAATATATACTACACGCACGGCACCTGTTCACAGGCTATACTTACCGAGATTGATGGCGAGAGAATTGTTCGCGTTCAATTTGTAGGTGGTTGCAGTGGCAACACTCAGGGTATCGCCTCTCTGGTCGCAGGTATGAAGATTGAGGATGCAATATCACGTTTAGAGGGTATTGACTGCCGCGGTCGCGGAACATCATGTCCCGATCAACTTGCCAAGGCGTTACGAAAAATTGCCAATGAGTAATAGACTCACCTTTTGGGGCTGCTGAGGTTCAGCAGCCCATTTTTATAATAGATGAAGTTAGTTGTATACATACTATCTCTACTTTTTATCAGTTGTTATAACAAGGCTGCAACTCCCGAGCCAGTGCCAGAGGTTACAACAACAAACGCCACTATTGCGCAGCTAAAAAAGATGTGCATAAACTCTCCAATATCGTTCACCGTAACTGCTCCAGTTACCGTTAGTGGCACCGTTGTATCAAGTGACAAAGAGGGATATATCAGTGGTGCAATATACATAGATGATGATACTGCGACGGCCAAGATTTTGGTCGGCATATACGACTCACACTCCATCTACCCTATCGGAGCTCGCATAACTATCTACATGCCAGAGCTTACCGCAGCAATTATCGACAATCAACTCACCATTGGACTCACATACAATGGCAGCGAGCCATATCCACTAAAGAGTGTTGTCCTTCTAGACAAACATATCTCTTGTAGCAACAATATCCAGACAATAGAACCTATGGTTTGCAAAGCGGGTGAACTAAACGAAGAGCTATGTGGCAAATTAGTGACAATCAACGATTTAGAATATCAATACACCTGCTACGAAGAGAATTTCAAAGGTAAATATCTCCGTTTTACGGACAGCGATGACAACTTCGCGTACATATATATTGACAACTATGCCGCTGGCTTTAGCAATCTTCCACCACAAACAACTACAGATATTACCGGCATTGTTGTCTACCAAAATGTCCCCTTTGACACAAATGACCTGATTATTCTACTTCCTCGTAGCAGTAGAGACATTTGGCACTAATTGATATACACTAATACCCAAAAATTGATTTAATTGGCACATCCCTTGCAATGGTGAATATAAAATTTTCGCCATGAGAGTTAATACTGGAAAGGGAGATATATCTCTTATCACACTTATTGCAATTTGGTCCGTATCTGCTGTAACATCATTACCTGGGCTTGCCGTATCGCCTATATTAGGAGATATGAACAACATCTTTCCTAAGGCATCTGACCTTGAGATTCAGATGCTTACATCGCTACCAAGTCTATTAATTATACCATTTGTTCTTCTCGCGGGTAGACTATCCAGAGGCAAGGACAAGTTGCCTATGTTATATGCAGGTCTGGCAATATTTACCATCTGCGGCATAGCCTGCCTGATTGCAAAGAGTATGAGTGCGCTGATTATCATCAGCTCTATACTGGGAATTGGCGCAGGTATGGTTATACCTCTCTCAACAGGTCTTGTTGTTGAGTATTTTACTGGTGACACTCGTGTACGACAACTTGGTTACAGTTCAGCCATTAATAACCTAACCCTTGTAGGCGCAACTGCACTTACAGGTTATGTTGCCGACATAAATTGGCATCTATCTTTCTTAGTATATCTACTCCCCGGAATCTCACTTCTTCTATGCCTCGCTCTTCGCAAAGAGAGACCCGCACCAGAGCCTCAGCAGAGTGACCAGTACAAACAGAGTGGCATTAACCGCAGACACCTGGTAGTACTGACAATTTTCTACTTCATTATCACCTATGCAACACTTGTCATAACTTTTGATACCGCCTTTTTATTTGAAAAGTACCATATCAAACAAGAACTTGCAGGTGTGAGCATCTCGCTATTTTTCCTTGCCATAATGCTACCTGGACTATTTTTGAATAGAGTAATTGCCTTCACACGCTCATATACAAATGCACTATGTTCGCTACTGCTCGCTATTGGATTGGCGATGCTTGCAACTACAAAAACTCCAACTTTGCTCATTATAGGCATTATCCTTACGGGCTTGGGATACGGAGTGATGCAACCAATTATTTACGATAAAGCTGCCATTATTGCGCCACCACACCTTGCTACTCAAGCACTTTCAATTGTCATGGCTGCAAACTATATCGCTATTATCCTCTGCCCATTTATCATTGACTTTGTGCGCAAAATAGCGGACAACCACTCGCACACTTTTGGCTTTAGCCTAAATGCTGTTATAGCAGCCATTGTAACTGTGATTGCGACAGTCGGAAGAGGAGATTTTGCACTGGGGCTCGATAAATCGTACTATTCTAGCAAAAATGGGGCTGAAAGTTGAGTAATTTTCAGCCCTTATTTTTTAATATTTCGCAATATTTTGTATCTTTGCGCAAAATAGTGCATTATGGATATCAAATCTTTAACCCAACCCGTTTTTTCACTCAAGTGGTGGAGCTCATGGTTCTTCATCCTATTAGGATGTACTCTGCTTGCTGCAGGTTATGTATTCTTTATTAGTCCATATAACATCGTACCTGGTGGTATATACGGAGCAAGTATTGTCTTGCACAATATCTTTCCAAACATTCAGGTGGGAACATTTGGCTATATGTTTGACATTCCGCTGCTTATACTCGCCTTTTTGATTTTCGGCAGTAAGTTTGGCAGTAGAACCATTGTAGCTGCGCTCTACACCCCTGGTTGCATGAACATCATCACCAAGCTCAGCTTCCCTAACGAGGAGGCAATGCATACTCTTGACCCTTCACAGATGCTCGGTGGTATTCTTGACCTATCAGACCACCTAATGCTTGCATCATTCATTGGTTCAGTATTCCTCGGTGTGGGTGTAGGTCTTGTTGTTCGTCAGCAGGCAACCACCGGCGGAACCGATATTATTGCAATGATGATTCAGAAGTATTTCCACATTGGATTCTCTAATGCAGTTCTTATTGCAGACTCTGTTGTGGTAATTTCCGGCCTACTCGTTATCGGTTTCGGTTTAGGTACCGGAGAGCCTGATCCACAGGGCTGGTTGCTATCACTATACTCCCTGATAACAATCTATGTAACCTCACGAGTACTTGCATACACCATCAACGGAGCTTCGTATAACAAGTTGATATTCATCATCTTAAACGAGCACAACGCTACTCTTAAAGAGTTTATTCTCAACGACCTTGATCGTTCGGCAACATACATTCAGTCTCGAGGCATGTACTCAAATAACGAGAAGGAGATGATCTTCCTTGTTGTTCCAAACAAGGATGTACCTCTTGTACAGAGCACTATCCGCGAGCTCGATCCAACTGCGTTTATTGTAGTTACCGACGCTTACGACACCTTTGGTGAGGGCTTCAAGCCACTACCATCAAAGGATGAAATTCAGAATATCTAAACAGATGATAGAGATAAATTCACTACGTCCTCTTACAGGTGAGGGCAAAAAACTATTTATAGAGACCTACGGTTGCCAGATGAATGCTGGAGATAGCGAGATTGTTGTCTCAATTATGCAGGAGAATGGTTACCGATATACTGAAAATATTGACCAGGCAGACATCATCCTTATCAACACCTGCTCAATTCGCGATAATGCAGAGCAGAGAATTTGGGGCAGACTGTCAGCTATGCGTCAAATAAAAAAACGCAAGCCAAACCTTATTGTAGGTATTATCGGCTGCATGGCAGAGCGACTAAAGGAGCAACTTATTGACCCACAGACTGGCGTAGATATTGTTGCAGGCCCAGATTCGTATCGTTCGCTGCCTCAGCTTGTTCGTACTGCCGAGGCTGGTGATAAGGGCATCAATGTAGAGCTATCAAAAGAGGAGACATATGCCGAGATTGCCCCCGTGCGTCTTGACAAAAATGGAGTTTCGGCATTTATCGCCATTATGCGTGGATGCAACAACTATTGCGCCTATTGCGTAGTTCCATATACTCGTGGTATTGAGCGCAGTCGTGACCCGCAGACAATTGTTGCCGAGGCTCGTACACTCTTTGAGAATGGCTATCGTGAGGTTACCCTGCTTGGTCAAAATGTAAACTCATACAAGTGCGGCGAGGTTGGTTTCCCAGAGCTTATGGCCATGGTGGCTGAGATTTCACCACTACTTCGCGTACGATTTGCTACATCTCATCCAAAGGATATTTCAGATAGTCTGCTTGAAGTGATGGCTAAGTATGATAATATCTGCAAGGCCATTCACCTACCAGCACAGAGTGGTAGCAATGAGATGCTTAAGAAGATGAATCGCAAGTATACTCGTGAATGGTATCTTGAGCGTGTTGCAGCAATTCGTCGCTATATGCCTGAGTGTGCAATTACCACCGACCTTATCGCCGGTTTTTGTGGAGAGACTCTTGAGGACCATCAGCAGACCATGACTCTTATGCAGGAGGTTGGTTATGCCTCAGCATTTATGTTCAAATATTCAGAGCGCCCAGGAACATTCTCAGCACGCCACTATCCAGATGATATTGCCGACGAGGAGAAGACTCGCCGACTAAATGAGATTATCGCCCTTCAGAACCAACTATCGATTGTTAGCAACGAGGCTGAGGTCGGTAAGATTCGTGAGATTCTTGTTGAGGGTACATCAAAGCGTAGTGACGAGCAACTTTGCGGAAGAACATCACAGAATAAGATGGTTGTCTTTGACCGTGGTGACCACAAGGCTGGTGACTATGTAACTGTTAAAATTACGGGTTGCTCATCTGCCACCCTATTCGGAGAAGAGATTTTATAAACACGAGGTTAATTAAAATTAGATATTTATGGCATTACAATGTGGAATTGTCGGACTTCCTAATGTCGGCAAATCAACGCTTTTTAACTGTCTGTCAAACGCCAAAGCGCAGTCAGCGAACTTCCCTTTTTGTACTATTGAACCCAATGTAGGCGTTATTACAGTTCCAGACGAGAGACTTATTCGCCTTGCAGAGATTGATAAACCTAAGCGAGTAATCCCAACAACTATTGAGATTGTAGATATTGCTGGACTTGTTAAGGGAGCATCTAAGGGCGAGGGTCTTGGTAATAAGTTCCTTGCAAACATTCGCAACACAAATGCAATTATCCACGTTCTTCGCTGCTTTGAGGATGGAAATATCACCCACGTAGATGGCAGTGTAGATCCGGTGCGTGATAAGGGGGTTATTGATACTGAGCTTCAGCTCAAAGACCTTGAGACTGTAGAGAATCGCATCGCCAAAGTTGCTAAGCAGGCACAGACCGGTGGCGATAAAATAGCAAAGCGTCAGTACGACATTCTTATTCGTTATAAGGAGGCTCTTGAGCAGGGTCTTTCAGCTCGTACCGTAGAACTTGACAAGGAGGAGCGTAAGATTATGCAGGACCTTAATCTACTGACTGACAAGCCAGTGCTATACTTGTGCAATGTTGATGAGAAGAGCGCCGTTACCGGAAATAAGTACACCGAAGCTGTTGCGGAGGCAATTAAAGATGAGAATGCTCAGATGCTTATTGTTGCAGCAGCTACAGAGGCAGATATCGCCGAGCTTGAGAGCTACGAGGAGCGTCAGATGTTCCTTGAGGATATGGGACTTACAGAGTCTGGCGTAAGCCGTCTTATCAAGGCTGCATATAAACTTCTTAATCTTGAGACCTTCTTTACAACCGGTGCTGATGAGTCACGCGCATGGACATATGTTCGTGGTGCAAAAGCTCCACAAGCAGCAGGTACTATCCACACAGACTTTGAGAAGGGATTTATTCGTGCCGAGGTTATCAAGTATGATGATTATGTAGCCCTTGGCTCTGAGAAGGCTTGTCGCGACGTTGGTAAGATTGGCATTGAGGGTAAAGAGTATGTTGTTCAGGATGGCGACATTATGCACTTCCTTTTCAATGTATAGTGCGAGTTTTAGGATAGTTTTATAACCCAAACATTCTATATCTTTGCTGATATGTTTACGCTTGCAACATACAACACCTTTCTTATAATCATGGCTGTAATAGCTGTGGTCGTATTTATCGCGCTCTACTTTGTCGAGGCAGGATATGGCTATCTCTTTAATCCAAAATTCGGATTCCCAATTCCTAATCGCATTGCATGGGTAGTGATGGAATGCCCAGTTTTTATAGTGATGACGGTGTTATGGTGGCTCTCTGATGTACGTTTTGAGGTGGCTCCGCTGGTGCTATTTCTAATCTTCCAGACCCACTATTTCCAGCGCTCATTTATCTTTCCACTGCTTATTCGTGGCAACTCAAAGATGCCATTCGGCATTATGCTTATGGGCGCCATTTTCAACACTCTCAATGCATTTATGCAGGGCGGTTGGATATTCTACCTGGCGCAAGAGCAAGGGTATTACGACGGCTGGATGTGCAAGCCTTACATATATATCGGTGCGCTGATTTGGCTGACTGGTTTTATTATCAACCTACACTCAGACTATATCATCCGTCACCTACGCAAGCCTGGTGATACAAAACACTACATTCCAAAGGGTGGCATGTTCCGTTATGTATCTTCAGCAAACTACTTTGGCGAGTTTACTGAGTGGGTAGGCTTTGCTGTCGCAAGCTGGTCATGGGCGGGCGTTGTCTTCGCTATGTGGACATTTGCCAACCTTGGCCCTCGTGCTGCATCTCTCTACAAGCGATACGAAAGCGAGTTTGGAGAGGAGTTTACATCACTGAGACGCAAGCGTATAATTCCGTTTATCTACTAAAGAAGAATAATATGAAGAATCTTGAAGATTCAAAACTGTTCACCCCATATCAGATGGGACCTGTTACTCTTAGAAACCGAGTAATCCGCTCGGCTGCATTTGAGAGCATGGGTAAGGACTTTGGTCCTTCACAGGATTTGAAAGATTACCACGTTAGTGTTGCTCGTGGTGGCGTAGGTATGACTACCCTTGCCTATGCATCAATCAACCGCAGTGGTGTATCGTTCAACTCACAGCTTTGGCTACGTGATGAGATTGTGCCACAACTACGTGATATAACAGATGCTGTGCACAATGAGGGTGCCGCTGTAGGTATTCAAATTGGTCACTGTGGAAATATGACCCACTGGTCTACAGCAGGCTCATTCCCAGTGTCGGCATCCAACGGATTTAATCTCTACTCTCCTACATTCCACCGTCGTATGAGCCACGCTGAAATTGCTCAGACTGCCAAAGACTTCGGTAAGGCAGTCCACACAGCACATGAGGCAGGCTTTGACTCAGTAGAGGTGCACGCAGGTCACGGATACCTTATCTCGCAGTTCCTATCTCCATGGACCAATCGTCGTCGTGACGAATTTGGAGGCTCGCTTGAGAATCGTATGCGCTTTATGAAGATGTGTCTGACAGAGGTCATGGAGGCTGCTGCGCAGTGCAATATGGCTGTTCTTGTTAAGCACAACATGGAGGATGGATTCAAGAGTGGTATTCAAGTTCCTGAGAGCATTGAGATTGCAAAGGAGATTGAGAAGTTTGGCGTTCACGGTATTGTCCTTTCATCAGGCTTTGTTTCTCGCGCCCCTATGGCTGTTATGCGTGGAAGAATCCCTACAAAGACTATGGGTTACTATATGGGCTGGAATGAGTGGCTCCAGAAGATTGTGGTTTCACTCTTCGGTCAATGGATGATTAAGGACTACGACTTTGAGGAGTGTTTCTTCCTGGAGAATGCAAAGAAGTTCCGTGCAGAGCTCAAGGGTCCACTTGTATATGTAGGTGGTCTAGTATCTCGAGAGGGCATTGAGAGTGTTCTTGATGAGGGCTTTGAGATGGTGCAGATGGCACGCGCTCTGATTAATGACCCTAACTTTATCAACAAACTCCGCGAGGGCGACTTTACCACCCGCGCAGGATGCGACCATCGCGACTACTGCATTGCCCGCATGTACTCTGACAAGATGATGTGTTGTCACAACTGCACCGAACATATTCCGGAGCGATTGTGGAAAGAACTTCGTAAGATTAAGTAATATGAAGCGAGGAGAGGTAGTAAAAGGCTCAAAGTTAGCCCTTGTTACAGGTGCATCGTCAGGTATTGGACTCTGCTACGCCGAGCAACTTGCGGCTCGAGGTTATAACCTTATTATCGTAAGTCGTGACAAAGAGCAGCTCGAAAATGTAGCTAAGCAGATTAGTGAAAAATATGGCGTTAAAGTTACCGCTCTTGCCAAAGACCTTGCAACTATGACCGCTGCGGAGGAGCTACACGAATGGACCGTAAGCAACGGATATGTAGTAGATGTGCTAATTAATAATGCCGGTATGTTCTCATTCTGTGACATCCTTGACACTCCGATTGAGCGAATTAAGCAGGCAATCTCTCTGCACGATATTACCAACACAATCCTATGCAAGCTCTTTGCGGCGGATATGGCTGAACGTGGAGGTGGATATATCCTCAATATGTCATCCTATTCTATCTGGATGCCATGGCCAGGACTATCACTTTATAGCGCCAGCAAGGCTTATCTCAAATCCTTCTCAATCTCTTTTGCCAAAGAGGTACGCGAGAAGAAGGTCTACGTTACAGCTGTTTGCCCGGCAGGTATTGCCACAGACCTATATGGACTGAGCAAGAAATGGCAGAAAATTGGACTCAATATCCACGCGCTCTCTACACCAAAATTCTGCGCTCGCCGCGGACTAAATAGCATGTTCAAACGCCGCCGTTGCGTTGTGCCGGACTGGTGGATGAGATTATTAATTCCACTGCTAGAACATCTGCCAATGTTCGTTCTTCGTTGGATGCGCGGTTTCACAAAAAAATGGCAAAAATAATCCGAATATAGATTTTATACCTATAGTAATATAAGAGGCCTGGCGCCTCTTTTTTTGTTGAAATATTTGGATAAAGAATTTTTTTTGCTTAATTTTGTGTTGTATAAAGAACGAATAGTGTTTCAAAACTAACTGTAAACAGACAAAAACGCCACTTGACGCACGTAGAACATCGATTTGTTCTGCTTTGTCGCGTTTATAGAAAGCTACATCGGCTCTCTGCCCCACATAGAGAGATTGGTGCGAGTTTTGCTCTACCCCACGGAGTTTAGTATAAAACATTATTTGTGCTGTAAGACACATTTATACTTTATATAAACTTTTTTAACAAAAATTTTATGAAAAACTTATTCCGTTTCGCGATGGCTGTGGCTGTTCTGTTCACAGCATCTTGCGCCAAGGAGGACATCAGTTCTTCAATTGGCGGCGGTGAGGTTGAAGTTACCTTCACTGCAAATCTAGCCGACCTCGGTACCCGTGCAATTGGTGACGGCACCAAGGCAAATCAGGTTTTCCTCGCAATCTACGAGGCTGGTACAAACAACGCTCTTGACAAAGAGATTATTGACCCAACTAAGCCTATCGACGTAGTTGACAAGAAAGCTTCTATCAGCGTTGTTCTTTTGAAGGACAAGAAGTATGACCTTGTTTTCTGGGCTCAGAACAGCTCTCTTGATTGCTTCGAGCTAAACGTTGCAAATCGTTACATGGAGATTGACTACACTGGCGCTAAGTCTCAGGTTGAGAAGAGCGATGCATTCTTCCTTGTTCGTAACAATTGGAAGGCTGGTGAGGGCGAGACAACATTCGAGCTTCGTCGTCCATTCGCTCAGCTCAACGTTGGTCTATCTGAGAATGAGGTATCTAAGGTTACAAAAAATGGCGTTGATGTAAAGCAACTATGGTCTAAGGCTGTAGTTAAGGGAGTCGCAAACGTTCTTGATCTTGGTTACGCAAAACCAGGAGCTGTAAGTTGTAGCGATGATTTTAAAGAAAAATTTAAAGACGGAGTTACTTTCAGATCTGCCGCTAAACCAAAGGTAGCACTTGAGGTTTCTGATGTTAAGTATGAGTACCTCTCTATGAACTACCTGCTTGTAGAGAAGACAACTATCGATGTTACTTACACATTTGAGGAGCAGGGTGCTGAGGATACTGACTATATCCGTCCTTACTACAACGTTCCAGTTCAGCGTAACTACCGCACAAACATCGTTGGTAACCTTCTCTCTTCTGAGTATGACTTCAACGTTATTATCGTTCCTGGTTTCTTGGGAGATAATGACACCACTGTTGAGTATCCTGAGGAGGGCAAACTTGAGAATCTTATCACTCCAAACCTTAGCAAGAAGTCTGCACAGATTATTCTTCAGAGTGATGTAACTTGGACAACTGGTGCTGGTATTGGTTCTACTCCACTCATTCCAGAGGGTGCAGTTCTTGAGGATCTTACTATCCAGGGTGGCGAGGTTTCACGCGCAGGTGAGCAGCCAAAGATTATCTTCAATGGTGCTGGTGTAGGTGCAGTTCGTGCTGCAAACGGTGGTACAATCACTTTCCGCAACGTAACAATCGTTGATGAGTCTGAGTCATACGCTGAGAATTCTTGGGAGTATGGTTACCTTGAGCTTGGTGGTAAGCTTGTATTTGAGAATTGTACTTTTGTAAATGCTATGATGTTTGAGGGAACTGAGGCTACATTTACAAACTGTAACTTCAACTCTAACAAGGATAGCGAGTACGCTCTTTGGGTTTCTGATGGTGATGTTACTGTTTCTGAGTCTACAATTGAGGGTCCACGTGGTATCAAGGTTCACGAGGCTTATGGTTCTGAGGTTGCTTCAGTAGCAATTGATAAGTGTCAGTTCAAGGGCATTTCTAAGAAGCCTGCTCTCGCTATTGGCGATGTAAACACAGATACTGCTATCTCAATTACCAACTGTACAATCGACGCTCAGCCAGGTGATCAGGGTCTTTACATCTACGAGACTGACACTGATGTTAATACATTTGATTTTGTTCTTGAGAACAATAAGGTTGCTAAGGTTGTTACAACAGACGAGGATCTCGCTACTGCTCTTAAGGCTAATGTAGAGACAATGACCATTATTCTTAAGAACGACCTGAATGTAGTGAGTGGTCACGGTAACATTTTCGGTGGTGAGAATACTAAAACACTCACTATTATGGGTCATAACGGCACCGAGACTCTTAACTTCACCACTGATTACATGCCTACAATGAACTGTGCAGGTAAGATGATTGTTAAGAACCTAAAGATCACACGCGTTGCTCCAAGTAAAAATACTTGGGATGTCCGTGATCTTATGCTGTGCAGTGACATTGAGATGAAAAATGTTACTCTTGAGAAGGGTGTTGCTGTATGTGGCGACATTGACTGTAAGTTTACTAACGTAAAGTTTGCAGAGAGCGGTGACTACTACGCTTTGTGGATTGAGGCAGCTGGTGCAAATGTAGAGCTTGACGGCTGTACTGTTACCTCTGCAGGTCGCGGTATTAAGATTGACGAGCAATATCTCAGCGCTGAGGAGAAGGCTCTTGTAAACCTCTCTGTTGCTGGTACTACATTCAATACAAAGAATAAGGCTGCTATCCTTGTTAAGAGCGCTACTGGTGCTAAGATCGCTTGGGGCGAGGGTAACAACATCTCAAAGGTTGCTGCTGATAAGGTTAATGCCGTTTGGGTAGACGAGAACGCTGCAGAGACTTTTGACCTTGTAGAGGTTACTGGCTGCACAAAGATGCTTGAGGGCGCTTTGAATAGCATTATTGAGGATCTGAAAAGCGGTGAGGATGTAACCCTTACATCAAATGTTACAGGTTCTGCATCAGAAGGTGGTTATAGCAAGGCTGGTATCGTACTTAATGGTCAGACCGTAGATGGTGGTGGTCACACCCTTACAGTAAATGGTGCTAATAGCACATGGGACTGCGCTGTATATCATGGTGGTGGTACTCTTAAGAATATCACCGTTGCTGGTGCATTCCGAGGTGTATTCACAGCTGGTAGTAGCAGTGATATTATCCTTGACAACGTAATCTTCAAGGATGTAGTTTATACATTCAACTCTGACGACGGTAATAAGGAGTATGGTGTATATATTTCAAACTCTACTCTTAACGGTTGGACTTCTCACTCTGATGTTCACAAGGAGGTAGTTTACACAAACTGCTCATTCGGTGAGGGTAGCGGCAATGCTTTCTGCCGTCCTTATGGTCCTACCAAGTTTGTTGGTTGCGAGTTTGCAGAGGGCTATACTCTTGATGCAAATCAGACAGATAAAATTTCTCTTGAGAACTGTACTCTCAATGGCGTAGCACTCACTGCTGAGAACTTTGCTCAGTTGGCATTTGGTTCTGCAACAGTTGATGGTGTAGCTGTTCAGGTTATCAGCGATGGCGTTGTATTGGTAGATGGTGCATATTGCCTCTCTAACAAGGCTGGTCTTGCATGGTTTGCTAACCAGGTAAATGCAGAGAAGAACGCATTTACTGGTAAGACCGTTAAGCTTACTGCAGACATCGACCTTCAGAACGCTGCTTGGACTCCAGTAGGTCAGACTGGCGCAACTCAGTTCCAGGGTACATTTGATGGCAATGGTAAGACTATCTACAACCTTAACATTGACAAAACTTCTGAGACTGGCAAACACTATTCATCGGGTCTTTTTGGTTGGCTTAATGCTGCAAAAGTAAAGAATGTAACTGTTAATGGCGCAACTGTTAAGGGTAACCACAATGTTGGCGTTATCGCTGGCTATCTTGAGACTTCAGGCTGTACTATTGAGAACTGCCACGTTATTGGCGCTGCTGTTGAGTGTCACCACGCAAATGACGATGCTTGCGGTGACAAGTGTGGCGGTATTGTAGGTCACGCAGGTAATGCTGGCGTAGCTGTTAAGGACTGTACTGTTGCTGATTCTACCGTAAAGGCTGGTCGTGATGCAGGTCAGGTTGTAGGCGCTGCTCTGGCTGTCAATGTTACTGGTTGCTCTGCAACAAATGTAGAAGTTACTGCAAACGGCGAGTGCACTGGTGCTAATGTACGCAACGAGGTTATTGGTCGTCTGCTATAAAGAATTCAACTAACTCCATCAAGGAGTCGCTTTCGGGCGGCTCCTTTTTGTTTTTATGGGGGAAATGGTTACTTTTGCTGTCAAATATTGAAGAACGAATAGAATTATGAATTTTAGACAATTTTTTAGTATTATTATCTCTGCCACTCTACTTTTTGCGGCATGTGGTAGCAGCGACGAGATTCCAACGACAGAGGGCGAGAACAATGGCACAGAGCAGCCGGAGCCAGAGGTTCCGCAGAGCAAGGCGCCCTTTACAATTGAGGTGCTTGACATAACCCCTACTGCTGCACGAGTATCGATATTTCCCGAGAGCGACAAGACAAAGTATTACTTTGACATTTTACGCGAGCAGTACTACAACGAGTACAACGACAAGTTTGGTTTCCAGCGTTTTATTGACAACACAGTAAACAATCTGATGAATACCAACAGCATGACCAAGGAGCAGGTACTCTCGCGCATCCTCTCTGCGGGCGATGACTCATATGGGTTTACGGGTCTTGAGGCGGGCTCTGTGTATTATGCTGTAGCGATGGGTATTGACGATAGTGGTCTTATAACAACCGATATTGCCGTAAAGAAGTTTTCGACCAAAGAGGTTGAGCAGTCAGACAATGTCTTTGACATTAGTATCAGCGGTGAGACATATACCGGTGCGGCATACATTGTCAAGCCATCTAATCCTACAGAGCAGTACATTCTCATTCCGTGGAACAAGGCCGTTGTTGACCAGATGAACGACAAAGATTTTATCAAGCACTGCATTAAGATGCGCAGCGACATTGAGGATTTTGTCGTCACTGGCGAGCAAAGGGGCAAACTTGACAGTTGCGTACCTGGCAGAGATTACTATCTCATAGCCTTTGGCTACGAGGGTGGTGTTGCAACTACGGGAATTAGCAAGGTTCCATTCAGCACCAAGGCTGGCGGCGACCCTAAGGCGTGCACCTTCACCTTTGAGGTTAGCGATATTCAGTACGACCGCGCTTATATGAAGGTTACCCCGTCAGCTAAACACACGGTCTTCTTCTGGAGCGTTGTTGAGAAGGCGTACTTCAATCAGCTCTCAGCAGACAAGGGTACCGAGGAGGCCATGAAGAGTGTACTGGCAGAATCTTTAGCTCCTTTTGCTCATGACTTCGGAAATATTCACGACGCGCTGGAGATTGTCAGCTCATACGACGATGTTAGCGTTGAGGGTACAACCTACGGCCTTCAGCAGGGCACAGAGTACATCCCATGGGCGGTATGTATCGACAATAACGGCAACGCCGCAGCTCCATTTGTGATGGGAGAGAGTTTTACTACCAAGTCCGACACTATTGCCGAGTGCAAGGTGACCGTCAAAGGTAGCTTCGAGGCGGGTAAAGATGGCAAGGCTGTGCTTATCTCTACCGTTACACCCGATAGCAAGTGCGCAGGATTCTACAACGTAATCTTCCAGGGCGATTTGACTGGCACATCACGCCAAACTCTGCTAAATAACATCACCCGCGATAGCTACTTCAAAAACCTCAATCCTTGCGTGTTTGACAAGTGCGCGTGGAATCAAGTGGTGACCGCCGTGGCCGTGGGATTTGACAAAGATGGCAACTATGGCGAGATTGCAATGGATGTCTTCACACCAGTGAAAGAGTAAAATTTTCTGGATTTTATTTGATTTTTCACAATCTTTGTATATCTTTGTAGTGGAATAGTCAGAGAAGTATGAGAATTTTGAATATACTCGCATATTTATTCCCTCTCCGTACAATCGGGGGGGGGATTTTTGTATCTCAAAATCAATAACTTACCACATTTTGGAATTCTTTTTAGGCGACAAGAGCTCTTGCCGTCCAAATCTTTATGCACATACACCAAATAACTTTTTATCAATTAATTAAAAAAACAATTATGAAAAACATTTTCCGATTTTTGATGGCCGTGGCTGTTCTGTTCACAGCATCATGCGCGAAAGAAGACATCAGTTCTTCTATCGGCGGTGGTAAGGTTGAAGTTACCTTCACTGCAAATCTTCCAGAGCTTGGTACTCGTGCTTACGGCGAGGGTAAACTTGTAGACATTCTCTACTACAACGTCTATGAGCAAGGTACCGATAACAAGCTTGACCTTTCTGGTTATCAGAAGGCTCAGACTCAAGGTCAGTCGCTCTACACAATCACACTCCCTATGATTAAGGGTATGAAGTACGACATCGTATTCTGGGCCCAGGTTGAGAATTGCGGTCACTACACTCTTGATGGCAAGACTGTTACCGTAAATTATGCTGGCAAGGCTAACGACGAGTCTCGTGACGCATTCTTCGGCAAAGTGGTGGAGTTTGACCCTGTAAACCCTGGCGATATGACCTCTGTTGAGCTTCGTCGTCCATTTGCACAGCTTAATGCAATCACTAATGACTGCCAGGCAGTTCTGAAGAGCGGCATCTCAGAGATGTACAAGAGCTCTCTCAAGGTTACTACTCCTGTTTGCAATACACTCAACCTCTTAACTGGTGCTGCTGATGGCAAGGCATCTGTAGAGTATACTCTTGGTGACATCCCAGCAGAGACTAAGACTATCATTAAGGATGAAACAACTGAGATGCACCTTGCAATGAACTACCTACTCGTTAACGGTGAGAAGTCTCTTGTTGATGTTGAGTTCACATTTGTTGGTCTGCGTGGCACTGTGGAGTTCCCTTTCACTACTGTTGAGTTGGGCAACATCCCTGTTCAGCGCAACTACCGTACCAATATCATTGGTAAGCTCCTCACTAAGTCTACTGACTTCGAGGTAGAGATTAAGCCTGGTTTTGATGCTGCATATGATGTTGAGGGCGAGACTATAACTGCTGAAGTTGATACTGCAGAGGAACTCATTGCAGCCTTGGAGGATGATTCTATTGATGCAGTAGTATTGGATGGTGACATCAACCTTAACGACCTTCTAACTCGTGCAAATAATGATCCTTCTTTGACTATTAAATCTGGCAAGGAGCTCACTATTGACCTTAACGGTAAGAAACTTAGCTCAACATCTACTGAGATTGGCAAGAACTACAACATGTTTGATGTTCGCGGTACTTTGACCGTAAAGAACGGTACTATGGAGTACGAGCACCTTGGCGAGAATATGGGCTGGAGTAACTCTACAAACCTCTTCAACGTAACTGCTGGCGGTGTTCTAAACCTTGAGGGCGTTACTGCAAAGAACCTCGGTGGTTCTGATATGGGTTTTGTTGCTCACCTTAATAACTGGGGCGAGGTTACTCTAAATGCTGAAAACTGTACTCTTGAGTCTAACTATGTTCCTGTTCGCGTATTCAACAGCGGTTATGATATGAACAATGTTACTATCAAGAACTCTACTCTTACGGGTAATAGCGCTGCATTCTGGGTACACAACTACACAGTTGAGGACTTCGGCTCTGCATCTAAGGTTGAGGCTCAGAAGGCTCTACTCAACCTCAACATCTACAACCAGGGCAATACATTCTCTCCAGATTTAAACGGTATCCGCTATGGTTTCACCAACGCTATCAGAACTGATGCATACGGTATTATTAAGACCGTTAGCGAGGATGGCACAGAGGTAACCCTCGGTTCTATTGTTGAGAACGGACTTGTTCGTCGTGGCGTTGCTGGTGATGAGGAGAACAATACAATTAAGAAGGCTATCGTTGGCGAGGGTATTACCACTCTGTATGACCGTACTTTCCGTCGTTACTACGCACTTGAGACTGTAGAGCTTCCAAGCACTCTGACAACTATTGGCGCTGCTGGCTCAGGCGTATTCCAGTCTTGTACTGCATTGAAGAATATTGTTCTTCCTGAGTCTGTCACCGTTCTTGGTAAGGGTACTTTCCAGGAGTGCTCTTCACTTGAGTCTATCAATATCCCTGCAGGCGTTACTCGTATCGAGGAGAACTGCTTGCGTGCAACTGGCCTTGTAGAGGTTGAGTTCCACGCTGGCGTAACTTACTTTGGTGCTCAGGCATTCCGTGACTGTAAGCAGCTTAAGGAGGTTGTTATCAACGCCCCTGAGTTCACTATGGAGGGTAACACCTTCGGCATTATGGCTGCTCCATTCACTCCGATGACTATCTATGTTGCAAATGCTGAGATGAAGGCTTATGTTGCGAGCAAGCTTACTGATCACGCTAAGACTTATATCACTGTAGTTGCTCCTGAGGCTCCATCAAACGCAACTGAGTTGGATGGGGCTCTTAACAATGGTAAAAACGTTATTCTTACTGAGGATTTGACATTCTCTGCATCTGACACAACTGCTAATTCTGGTTATGGAGCAACCGGTGTGACAGTAAATGGTAGTGTTCTCGATGGTAATGGCAACACACTGACTGTAAACGATGCTTGGGACACTTGGGATTGTGCTGTTAACGCAGTTAGCGGTACTATTAAGAATCTAACTGTTTCTGGTGCTATGCGCGGCATCTTTATGGGTAGTGCAAATGGTGATGTATATATCGACAATGTTATCTTTGATAACGTTATCTACACTTTCAACTCTGATGGTGGTAACAAGAACTATGGTGTTTATATCTCTAACTGTACTATCAACGGTTGGACTTCACACTCAGATGTTCACAAGGAGGTAGTTTACACTAACTGCTCATTCGGCAAGGGTAATGGTTATGCATTCTGCCGTCCTTATGGTCCTACAGTATATAAAAACTGCGAGTTCTCAACTGATATGGAGTTCGATACTTCGGAGTCTACAGTAATCGTATTCAAGAACTGTACTTACGGCGGTGTTAAGATTACAGCCGATAATGCAGCTTCTCTTAAGACTGGTGAAACAACCTTCTTCTACAATGGTGTAGGTTCTGCTTCATTCGAGTAATGACTAAAGACCCTGGCAGATGGTCTTAGTTATCTGCCTGCTTTGTTAAAAAAAGTTAATGGGAGGAGGTCGCTCAAATGGGAGGGCGGCCTCCGTTTTTTTTGCACAAAAAAAGTCGCTAACAGTGATTTGTTAGCGACCCAAGTGTTATAAGCAGCGGCTTACTTAAGCTCAACGAGCGAGTGGCCGGTCATCTCCTTTGGCTGCTCAACGCCCATAAGAGCGAGCACGGTAGGAGCAACGTCAGCGAGGATACCATTCTCGACCTTTGCCACGCGGTCTGAAACCACAACAACTGGCACTGGGTTGAGTGAGTGTGCTGTGTTTGGTGTACCGTCGGCGTTGATAGCGTTATCTGCGTTACCGTGGTCAGCAATCATAACCACCTCGTAGCCATTTGCCTTAGCGGCGGTAACGACCTTCTCAACGCAGCTATCAACAGCCTTAACAGCCTTCTCGATAGCCTCATAGATACCTGTATGGCCAACCATATCACCATTTGCGAAGTTGAGGCAGATAAAGTCATACTTCTGCTCGCCGAGAGCGTCAACAAGCTTATCAGCAACCTCGTATGCGCTCATCTCAGGCTGAAGGTCATATGTAGCAACCTTTGGAGAGGCAACAAGGATACGATCCTCATTTGCAAACTCAGCCTCGCGGCCACCATTGAGGAAGAAGGTTACGTGAGCGTACTTCTCAGTCTCAGCGATACGGAGCTGTGAGAGACCGAGAGATGAGACAACCTCGCCGATAGTGTTATTTACATTCTCCTTATCAAAGAGGATGTGCAAACCAGTGAATGATGCATCATAAGGGGTCATGCAGCAGTAGTAGAGTGGCATTGTGTGCATACCCTGCTCTGGCATATCCTGCTGAGTAAGTGCTACGGTAATCTCACGAGCACGGTCGTTACGATAGTTGAAGAAGATAACCATATCGTTTGGCTTGATAGTACCCACAGGGTTACCATTCTCATCAACGCGAACAATTGGAAGGATAAACTCGTCGGTTACACCCTCGTCGTAAGACTTCTGCATCGCTGCAACCATATCTGTAGTCT
>CAJGDC010000006.1 GCA_904502005.1 uncultured Alistipes sp. | reverse complement strand
TGTGTTACCTATCCCCGCACCCCCTCCTGTGAGGGGGACTTGTTTGCTTTAGCTATTAGCCATTGGCCATTGGCATTTTCCATGATATGAATAGGCAGGGCTTTACTAACGCAGAACATTTCGAACTCATGAACCTCCAAATATGTTTGTTCATTCGGAAATAATTTTCTAACTTTGTAGTGCAGTCGCGAGATTGCAGACATATTTTATTAGTGAAAGTGTTTCGCTAATCCTTATTGAGAAATCTGGTAAATTTCAAATGTATCAAGGATAACGAATGCTATCTCACTTGTATTGGTGTGACTTATGGTACACTCTGTGCCAACTCCATACCATGCAGGTGTGGAGTATTGTTTATTTGATACAAGGTTTACCAGAACCTCTCAATAGATAAACGAACATCTCCACACTTTCTTTATTATATAATCACCGCATAGGAGATGCTACGGTACATAAACATTATTATGAAGAGGTTTTTTACATTTTTTATAGCTGCTGTAATAAGTTGCTGCTTTGGTATTTCTTGTGAGAAAAATGAGTTGGGCGACAAACCTAAAATTGGAAGTATGGAGGATCTGTTGGGAACTTACTCCGTAACAACAGAAGATTATGTTATATGGGGCCTAGATGACGGAGTAATACACGACAAAGGAATGATCACAATTACCCAAATAGACGAAGATAGAGTTAAATTAAGAGGCTTGATATCAACCACAGGAATACTTATTGATGGTAAACTTTATTTAGATTCAACAACTAATACAGACAGTTATGGATACATAACAAGAAAATATGATAGTGCATTATTTGGTGCAGGTATTTTGACGATTTTTTCCAAAGCAACAGGCCAATTAAGCACAACCCCAAATGGTACTCGATACCCTTATAGTAGCAACTGCTATTTTGAGGGTATAAAAATAGAATAACATATAGTTATATCTTAGAGGACAATCTATTAAAAGTAACAAAGACCTCCCGAATGGAAGGTCTTTGTTGCTTTTAATATAGCGGGAGGGGTGCACCAATAGATTCGGTACACGCTCTAACTAAAAAGTTGTATAACAAGTGCTAATTTTAGGCATGCGAAGCCCGAGAAACCGCAGCATACTAAAGCGTATGTGAGGATTTTGAGGGCGAGCAAACGACAAAATAGCCTTGTTAGACGGCTTCTTTAGAGACTAAACCCTGTGTTGTTCTCCAGATACTCCCACATCCTTGCCTGCTCGGCATTCATATCGCCGTCGATGGTGGCGATGCTATAGAGCAGCTCTTTGGCCCACTGGAGTTCCTCGCTACCGAGGGTGGTCAGTGCCGCGACGGATGATTCAAAATCAAGCATGCCAGCCATGCGCACTGTGTTCTCCATATCCTCTGGCGAGAGGAAATCAGCCAGTCCATAGACAAGTTTCTTTGCGGCCGCCTCATTTTGAGAGTTATTGCTCTTACTGATAAATAGTTGACCCAAGCGCATAATAGCCCAGAAGTCGCGTCTCATAAATCTCATACTACTCAAGTCTTAGAAGGTTACCGACAGCCGCATTAATCGCAATATATGCATCCTCAATCAGTCTTGCTGAGGTAAATCCTTTAAGTTCATATCCCTTATCGGTCTCAAGGGCAAAGACGATATTACCCAAAATCTCGTGGCCCGAGCCATAGAGAATTGTTCCGGTCATATTGTCGCCAATGTCATCCTTCTGGTAACCATTACGGTCAACAAGGAATACAAGGTGGCAGTCAACAAGTCCTAAACGCTTTGAGAGTATATTTAGCGGTGCTGTAAAGCGGACAACCTCTGTGCGCTCCGCACCGATATGTTCAGCTATATCCGCATCCAGCCCCTGCCAATCATCCGCCTCACTCATAAAAGGATAGGCAAGGCCATTTGTCTTTGCAGCGAGGAATGTCGGCGGGATAACATCACTAGAGTTGTCTACTAACGGTTCATCAGACTCTGGAAGTCCACAGAGGCTTCTGGCACCATTAAACATTTCGAGTTTCTTCTCTGACAATTCACCCTCTGCACGTACAATATCAGCCAAGAGATTTACAATCTTCTTCTTGGCGTCAATATCAAAGTCAGTGATTAGCTCTACTGCCCGCTGCGCTGTCATAGACTCATTCTTATTGGCATAATCAACTACACGCTGCATTGCCTCGTCATTAAAGCCATTAATGCCATAGAAAAAGTTAGTCAAAGGCTTTGCACACTGAGGGTTGATATTTCCGTCAGCACATACAACAGCGGTACCTAATTTGTATATAGCCGCCAGCATTTCAATATTAACTTTCATAGCCGTAGAGTTTTAAGGTTAGACATATCTACATACAAAGTTAATAAAACTTTTATGAATAAATGCATAAATAGTAGATTTTTTAGCTATTGGCTATTAGCCATTGGCCATTAGTTTGTCTTCGGCAACACGACCCAGCTCCGCCTCGGCAAAAAAAATTAGCAGTGGATAGTACAGACGCCTCCGTTTTGATGTCAAAAGGTAGTAGTTGTAAGGCACAAAAGAAACCGAGTGCGCAGCATACTAAGCGTATGTGAGCAACTCGGTTATCGTATTGTAACGCAGCAAATGCTGCCTTTTCACATCAAAACTAGAAGTAGCCGACAGTATTATCCACAACCTCCGCAGCCTGCTGTACTGCATAGATTGCACGCATTGCATTCTGCTCTGCAGAAGCCTGCTGCTTAACCTTCTCAGCCTCGAGAGTCTGAGCCTCCTCTGCAGGAGTTACTGCGTCATTTACAAGAACATATACGCCGCTTGCGCCCTTAATTGGAGCAGAGAGCTTACCCGCCTCAAGAGAAGCGATTGTGCCAAGAACGCGTGGCTCAACACCGATACCTGGAATATAGTAAGCATCGTACTTAACATTCTCGAAGGTCTTAACCTCACCATTAGCAGCTGCGGCAACCTCCTCGATAGTTGCACCAGTCATAGTAGCTGCAATCTGCTCGAACTTCTTATCACGAAGAAGAGTGCTCTTAATCTGTGAAGCTACCTCCTTAACAGTGCGGTACTCATTGTCATTGATACCGGTCAGGGTTGCGATAACGTAGTGGTTATTGTCAAGCTTAATGAGCTCAGAAACATCACCAACCTTAGCCTTGTTAGCCCAGAAGACAACCTCAAGAGAGTGAGCATCGATACCACGTACGGCGCGAGCTGCATGCTCAATATTTGCTGAGCGTGAAGACTGTGCCTGTGCAGTTACAGTAGCATCAAAGCCCTCCTTAGCAGCGTTTACAGCGAAGAGGCTAGCTGCGTTGTGTACATCGCGCTGAGTCTGCTGTGAAGCAACGAGTGGATAAGTGAGTGAAGCGAGCTTGTAGTGCTTCTGGATAGCATCTACGCTCTCAATCTTGAGAACCTGGATAGCGTTACCCATAGTAACCTTAACGATGTCACCCTTCTTCTTACCAACCAATGCATCAGCGAACTCTGGAGCAAGTGATGAGTAAGTTACCTCGCCAATCTTACCACCCTCAGCAGCAGTCTCTGCGATAGAGTACTGTGAAGCGAGAGCTGCGAAGTCACCCTTCTTAGCAACAGTTACAAGGCTATCTGCAAGCTGAGTATCTGTATAGTTGAGAACGATGTGGCTAAGAGTATACTTCTCAGGAACATTGCGTACATCAACTACGCGAGCAGCGCGCCACTCATCAGCTACAAGAGCTGGACCGTACATCTTACCCTTTGTAAGAGCATCCTTCTCCTCAGCGGTCATCTGAGCAGCAGTGATATAGGTCTGAGCGATAGATGTGTGACGGTTCTCACGAGAGTACTCCTTAATATCAGCGACTACAGCAAAGTGCTCTGCAGCAGCCTTAGCCTCAGCCTCAACAGCAGCCTTATCCTCCTCTGTAGGAACAACCTCATACTCTACATATGAGATAGTGCGATAAGGAGTCTGCTTGTACTGGCTCTTATTTGCGTTGTAGTAAGCCTTAATCTCGCCGTCAGAAACGGTAACAAGTGAGTCAGCAACAGTGTTATAACGAGCTACAACATAACGACCATTGTAAGAGTTGTTTGCAGCCTTAACACCGCGCTCAACCTCAAGAGCAGTTGCATAAGCGCCCTTCTTTACAAGCTCCTGGTACTTCATCATAGCACGGTCAACATCAGCCTGCTTGCTAAGGAAAGCCCACATCTGCTGAGCCTGAGGGTTGCTTTCTACCTGCTGTAGGAAAGAGGTTAGAGCCTCAATGCTATACTCACCAGTCTGAGGGTTGCCAAATACGCTACCGAATACATTGCTTGCGCGCTCACCACGAACCATAGCCTTGTGCTCTGCTGCACCTACTGCAAGACCGAGCTCTGCAAAGCCTGGAGTGAAAACGTAGTCAGAGAGCAGAATCTGCCATGTGTTAGCAAGAGCCTGCTGAGCTGCCTGATCTGTATTAAGCTCACCCATCTGAGACTTAACATCGTCATAAGCAGCAAGGAACTCACTGTAGTGAATATCCTCACCATTGATTGAACCGACCTCAGGGTCGTTACCTGAAAATCCCATCTCTGTCTTAAGAGAGAAGATAAATGCCAAAAGCGCGCCTGCGATAACAACTGAAAGCAGTACGCCGAATTTGGTTCTTAAAGTATTCAAACTTACCATATCAAAATATTTTTTGTAATAAATTCTAAACAGTTTTATATGTTGCGCCAAACAACCTGCGAATATAGTAATTTTATTCTAAATATCTACCTTTTTTTGCTATTTTTTCACACATTCAACCCTTGCAAGTTCTATTCTGGAGCGTGTGGTACGTAAAATCTTTATTTTAAGTCCATCAAACTCCATCTGTGTGCCTGCCGTTGGAAGCTCCTTATAACGATAGATAATATAACCAGCGAGTGTATCATATTCATCGCTCTCGGCAATGTTGAGTCCATATTTTTCATTCAGATACTCAACCTCAAGTCGACAAGAGAGGACATATTCAGTCTCTGAAAGTTGTTTCTCAACTGTATCCTCAACATCATGCTCATCCTCAATCTCACCAAAAATCTGCTCAAGCACATCCTCAAGTGAGATAATGCCAGCAGTACCTCCAAACTCATCTATAACCACAGCAATATTGCTCTTCTGCTTGATAAACTGGGTAAGCATATCCTGCAGAGGCATTGTTTCAGCCACAAAATCTACATCTATAAGCAGGTCATCAATACCCTTTGGCGAGGTAAAGAGGCTCTTTGAATTCACGTAGCCGATAATATTGTCAATGCTATCTTTCCAGACAAAAATTCGCGAGTATTTACTCTCCACAAATCGCTCTGTAAGGCTCTCTATTGTGGTTTGGTCAATATCCACAGCCTCCATATCTACGCGTGAGACCATACAATCACGCACCCTCAAGTCGGCAAAGTCAAGAGCATTTTGGAACATCTTAATCTCCGCCTCTGTGTCATTCTGCACCTCCGTATTATTAGAATCAAGCAGACTCTCAAGGTCGCTACGGTCAAACTCGGTTTGGCGAACAGCCTGCGCTGGCGTACGACCAAAGAGTCGCAGTAGTCCATAGGACAACAACGTTGTCAGACGTGCAATAGGATAGAGAATAATATAAAAGATGAAGATTACAGGAGCAAAAAATCGGTAGTAGAAGTTTGGATTGGTCCTTATAATTGACTTCGGAATATACTCTGCAACAAAGATAACTATTATCGTAGGGATAATAGTCTCGAGGATAAACGACCCCTGGCTATAAATATCATCCCACCCCAACAGATACGCCATAGCTCGCAAAAGCTGCGACATGCACATTGAGTAGACAACAAGGGTGATGTTATTACCAACAAGGATAGTAGTGATATACTGACCCTGATTGCGTGAGAACAGCTCAGCAATATAGTCAAAAATGCGGCTCTGCTTACGGTCTATCTCATGTTTGAGGCGATTTTTATTCAAAAACGCAATCTCCATACCTGAGAAGAAGGCCGAGAGGAGCAACATAAGTAGTATGATTACTATCGTTGTGGTCATTTACCTATTATATAATATATACTTCTACTCTAACCTTATGTTTTCACCCTCATTACTGCGGGCTATAGACTTTGGCAGATTCTGCTGTGGGCGTCTAAAGGCTGGACTTGGGCGAGACAAGCTCTTTTTGGTTGTCTGCGCTGGCTCTGGCTTGTTCTGAGGCTCTGAAACAGGTGGTGGTGTCTGCTCTACTGCTGTAGAGTCCTCATTTTGAGACATCATATTCTCATTCATCATAACCTTACCCTTCCAATGGCGGAAGTTAAGCTCTACCATATCCTCATCGGACTCAAAACCCTCAGTAAAATGGGTATCGTCAGCCGTAACAATCTTGGTATCTACATTTGAGTAGATACGCTTAGTTGTTGAGTTCCAAAATAGTTGCTGCGTATAGACCTTAGTACCGTCATGTTTAACAATGCGCACATTACCCTTAGCCTCCCAAAGCTTACGATTCTCGTAATAGATGGCGTAGTTGGACTCCATAGTTGCATTGACAGATGTCAGCGAGTCGTCCTGATAGGTTGTAATCTTAATACCCTTGCGGAACTCTCTATATGGGTCACGACCGAGCGTATAGCCCTCAAGCAACGGTGTGGTAAATCTGTAAGACCTGCGACCATTCTCTGTAACCACAATAGTTAGATTCTGACTCTTCTCGGTCATTATGGCATCAAGAGATTCGTCTGTAGCCTTCTTCTCCTCCTTGCACGAAAACAGCAAAGCACCCCCTAAGAAAAGGAGTGCTATTGCCGAAAATCTGTGCAATAATTTTCTCATATTACTGTACGCGTGGACGAACTGTAGTGCGAACGCCCTGTGCAAAGCCGCAGTTTACTGTATATGAAGAGCCATCAGCAAGCTCGTTGAAGAAGCACTCCTCCTTTGTAGGGAATGCTGCGCGGTATGCTGCTGCAAGCTGCTGAGCAGCCTCAACACGAGCTGCGTCCTGAGCCTCAAGAAGTGGAAGAGCCTTCTGAATAAGGTCGTATGCTACCCAATATACTGCATCCTTCTGAAGACCTGAGCAACCCTTAGCGCCATTAACATAGCACTGTGCAAGGAAGAATGGAGCATGTGGATTCTCTGGATTGATGGCCTGAGCCTCACGGAATGCCTCAACTGCTGCAGCGAAGTTATTCATGCTCATATCAAGGATACCGATACGTACAAAGAGCTTCTCGCGCTCGGCCGCTACAGTCTCAGTAGACAATGCCTCACGAAGATACTGATTTGCCTTATCAAAGTTCTGCTTATCCTGGAAGCCCTGTGCAAGAAGCATAGCAACCTCAGAGGTCTTATTTGCAGCATAGTGCTTCTCACCAACAGTAAAGAAGAAGTCGCTTGAGCAGTTTGCACGAGCCATAAGCTTAAATGCCTGCTCTACAATCTTTGTATCTTCTGGATTATCAGCAATCTTCTTTGAGAAGATAGTCTCAAGGTTCTCGCAAGATGCAGCACCACTCATACCGAAGCACTGCTCAAACTGCTCCTTGAACTGAACCTGCTCTGGAGCAAGATTCTCGAAGTACTGAGCGTGGCTGTCATAAGCGTTTACAACAGTCATTGCATCTACAACATCGTTCTGATAGTCATCACAAAGGTTCTTGAAGTAGATAGCAACAACCTCTGGGTTTACTGCGCCAACCTCCTTCTGTGCAGCGATAGCTGCCTCGAATGCCTCTGCTACACCCTCACGGTCATCAGCCTTGTAGGTGAGATACTCACGAGCCTTACGCTCAAGCAGATAGACACGACCACGCTTTGGGTGATCACCGAAGTTTGCGATACGAATATCGTAAAGAAGAAGAATAGAGTCAACATACATCTTCTTCTCAGAGAGAGACTCTGCACGGTTAGCCTTGTCCTTATAGAGCTTCACACCATTTGCATAGATGTTCTCTGAAGCATTTGGGCAAGACGCAAGCAGCTGCTGAAGATAACGAGCCGCAGAGTTAAAGTGGCGGTTTGCAACCTCCTCCTTAAGATAAGAGCTTGCGAGAATGTTCTCCTTACGCTCCTCTGGAGTATTACCCCATTTTGCATACTTAGGATCGCTAAAATCCTGTGCGGCAGCTGTTGTTGCCACTGCAGCCATAGCTGCTACGATAAAAAACTTAAGTACCTTCATTTTATTTTACTTTATGTTGTTAATTTTTAGTTTCAATATTTTAGTCAATCTTAGGGCGTACAAACCAGTAGTCCTCGCCAAAGAGTGAGAAGCCGAGATTTACCTTTATATAATTCTGCTGGATAAATCCTACACGCTTGCCCAACTTAGGCATTATTATTGACGACAAATCGCCACGGCTTCCGAGCTCAATACCTGCATTGATACTTGTTGCACCCATAAATCGTAGTGGGAAACCGAAACCTGCAGTTACTGCCCACTGACGAATATTATGACCCTCAAAGCTCTGGTAGTAATCGCCATAGCGAACACCAATGCGGTAGCTCACACGCTTAAGGTAGTTACGTACATCAAAGCGATTTGGCACATACTCAAAGCCAAACTTATAGGTGTGTGTATCGACATACTTTACGCTCATACCACTGACTGCATCCTGCTGGAAGAAGGCGTTATCGCCACCCCAATTCTGGTAAGCATAATCAGCATTGATGATAAACTTAGCATCCTGGTATGTTATACCTGCATTAACAGCATGTGGCAGGCGCATCTGACCACGAGAATCCTCATGACTTACAACAGTAGAGCTATAGTCTCCAATGTATACTGTCTGCAAGAGCTTCGGACGCAGTGGGCCACCGTAATCATAAGTAGCACCGATGGTAATCATTCGCTTCTTTGTTGAAACGACATTCCACTGAATACCCGCCTGGAACTTAAAGTTTGAGAAGGCGTAATCATCAAGACCGGTAGTTGCTACAAAGTCTCCGGAGCCTACATAATCACCATAGATTGATGTTGTGTAGTTGTGCTGAATGTTTCCCCAGTAGTACTTTGCCGCAATACCGACAGAAAAGCCACGGAAAATCTCCCAACCAAGACCAGCCTTAACCTCTGTCAAATCGCCATCACCCTGATAGTTATACATCACACCACCAACAGTTCCCCAAATATCTTCGCTCTGCTCAAAGCTGTGCATATTATAACCAACACTACCGTACGGCATAAGACTTAAACCAAAGCCCAAGCCCTTCGCAACGGGCATTTGAATAGCAATCTCGCGGAAATTTATTGAGTTCTTAGCATTGGCAGCTGTGGTGTAGTCACTAGCGGAAGTAGATGTATACTTGCGCTGCTGATTCTTCAAAAAGTTACCCTCGATACCAACCTCAAGCATAAAGCTCTTAGGCATTGTTGCGCTATAACCTGCGGGGTTGAGCATGCTCACTATCTGAGTGCTACGCATAGCTACGCCAGTTCCACCCATCGCTCTGTTAAGAGCATTACCATGTGTACCCAGCTCACCAACACCATACATCGTGTATGGCGAATAGGCACTTACAGCCGCATTCTGCGCCACCACGCTCTGCATGTTTAGCGTGCCAAAAAGAATTGCGACAACTGCCACAAAAACCACTCTGCTATATACTTTCATTTTCTGCATTATATTCCAAAATTCTATTAAGTCCGCTGTACATCACTTTGCGACCTGCAAATATCGCATTTTTAATTTGATTAACAAAATATTCAGCGTCTCCTCCGATAAAAATTATCAAGTTTTCTCTATTTTTTTCACTAAACGACTCAATATACCCTTTTACTTCGTAAAAAACGCTCTGCATAACACCGAATTTTATTGCATCGGCAGTCGTTTTTCCAACCTTACAACCCTCACCCTCCAACACTATCGGAGAACAGAGTGGCAAGACGGCAGTCTTCTCACTCAGAGCCTCAAATCTCATATCCACACCCGGCGAAATATTACCACCTAAGAACACGCCACCAGCGACAAAGTCAATAGTTATTGCCGTTCCTGCATCTATGATAATCATCTGCTTATCAGCGCCATATAGCTCTACAGCACCCACTGCCGCCGCTATGCGGTCTGTGCCTAACATGCTCTTGTCATACTCAACAGCAATCGGCACTGGCGTTGTACGATCAAAACAAAGAACATATTGCACCCTCCGCTTTACTATCTCCGCCGTACGAGAACTATCGCCACGGGTTGAGGAGATAATAGCCTTTGAGGGGGCAAATCGCAAATAAAGTTCATCAACAACCTCTTCAGTTAGTTCGGCTACCACCCTCTCCTCCAGAATGTTGTTGTCTACACCTATAACGGCAATTTTGTGAAAAGTATTGCCCGTATCAACGATTAAATTTGCCATTGGCTATTGGCTTTTAGCTATTAGCTGTTAGCAGTTAGTTTACAAGTTCACAAAATTACCCCTATTCTTTGTAATCACCAAATAATTTGGGAGTATTTTAGCTATTGGCCGTTAGCCATTAGCCATTAGCTTTTAAGAGGTACAGACTTTGTCTGAAAGTGTTTATTCGGATTTAGGTTGCTGCCGCAAGGCAGTGAAAAGAAAAATAGACCTTTCAGGTCAAGCTTGCTTGAAAACTGAATAAGGTCTATTTTTTGTTTCAATAACTCGTAGAGTTCCCCTAAATCCGCATCAGCACAGAAGCGAAACAAAGTTTCGCAGAAAGTTTTTGCACGCCCTGCTTTTTTCAAAAAGCGGGCAGTACTGCGTAGCGCCTACGACTTAAGGTCAGTCAATACCTTAACACCATCGGCGACGCTATCAACTCTGCGGATAGTCATTGCGAGTTTGGTATCGCGCTGTTTGAGGACAAAGCGTTCTGGTTGTGAGGTGACTTTGCGGAGTAGGTTCATAAACTGCTCGGTTTTATAGAACGGAGAGTGGTCATCACCCACGAAGCTCACAATCATCAGTCCATTCTTAACCTTCACGCGCTCAATGCCGAGTTCGGCAGCCACCCAACGCAATCGCACCACATCAAGCAGTTGTCGTGCGGCATCAGGCAGACGACCAAATCGGTCTACAAGGCGAGCCTCAAACTCCTCAAGTCGCTTCTGCTCAACTATTGAGTCAAGCTCTCGATACAGGCGCAATCTCTCAGCAGGCTGCTGAACATAATCAGCTGGCAGTGAGGCATCTACACCAAGTTCTACAGCCACATCATCAACATAGCTTATCCTATCAACTACCTTCTGTTCCTCCTGGCTAAGACCTGCAACATCAAGGCCTTCGGCACGCAACTCGGCGATGGCCTCGTTCATAATCTTCTGGTAGGTTTCAAAGCCTATGTCGGCAATAAATCCACTCTGCTCGGCACCCAAAAGGTTACCTGCACCGCGAATATCGAGGTCCTGCATAGCGATATTGAATCCAGACCCTAAGTCCGAGAACTCCTCAATAGCCCTTAATCGGCGACGAGCATCGCTACTGAGTAGCTCATCCGGCTTGCTAAGCAGATAACAGTACGCCTTGCGGTCACTTCGACCTACACGGCCACGAAGTTGGTGAAGATTGCTCAGTCCAAAGCGGTCAGCATTGTTTACAATTATTGTATTCACATTTGGAATATCCACGCCACTCTCTATGATAGATGTCGCCACAAGCACATCGCTCTCGCCGTAGATAAAGTCCATAATCAGCTTCTCCATCTCCCCCGCCTTCATGCGTCCGTGTGCGGCTACAACGCGAGCCTTAGGACAAAGGCGCGAAATCATACCACGAATATCCTCCAGTTGCTCCACATTATTGTGTATGAAGTAGACCTGACCACCACGTGAAAGCTCCGCCTCAATAGCATCCTGAACAAGTTCCTCAGAGAATGTATGTGACTCAGTAATAATAGGTTGACGGTTTGGTGGAGGGGTAGAAATAACAGACAAATCACGCGAGCCCATTAGCGAGAACTGCAATGTGCGAGGTATAGGCGTTGCGGTAAGTGTAAGGGTATCAACATTGACGCTCATCTGAGTGAGTTTCTCCTTTGCAGCCACACCAAAGCGCTGCTCCTCATCAATAATGAGCAGACCCAAATCGCGGAACTTAATGGAGCTACCAAGCATCTTATGCGTACCAATAAGAATATCAATCTGTCCTGACTCAAGCTCCTCCGCAATCTGGCGCACCTGCTTGGCGCTCTTTGAGCGATTAAGGTACTCAACACGCACCGGCATATCACGCAGTCGCTCCATAAATGAGCGATAGTGTTGCAATGCAAGTATTGTTGTCGGCACAAGAACTGCCACCTGTTTTCCATCTACAGCAGCCTTGAATGCCGCACGAATAGCCACCTCGGTCTTTCCAAAGCCCACATCGCCACAGATTAGTCGGTCCATAGGTCGGCTCGACTCCATGTCGCTCTTTACAGCCTCAATGGCCCTCTGTTGGTCGGCAGTCTCCTCATAGCGGAACGACGCCTCCATAGCCTGCTGCAGATAGCTATCTGCCGAGAAGGCAAAGCCCTCGCTCGCCTTACGCTTGGCATAGAGTGCAATAAGCTCACGAGAAATATCCTTAACAGCCTTCTTTGTCGCAGTTTTGAGTTTCTGCCATGCTCCGCTACCCAGTTTGTGCACCTTCGGACGCTCACCATCACCACTCTTATAGCGAGAGATGCAGTGTAATGAATGTACATTTATAAAGAGCACATCGCCATCGCGATATACCAATTTAATAACCTCGCGCGGTTTTCCTCCAGATGGGTCGGGCAGTGTCACAAGTCCATCAAAACGGCCGACACCGTGGTCAATATGGACAACATAGTCACCCACACGCAGAGCATTAAGCTCGGCAACAGTCATCTGCTCATCGCGCTTAATTTCGCCATTGATTTTATAACGGCGATAACGGTCAAAGAGCTGATGCTCAGTATATAAGCACAGATGTGTATCGTAATCCACAAAGCCCTCGTGCAGAATGACTCGCAACATATCCAACTTAACACCGGAGCGATTGATGCTGTGGAAAATATTATCCAATCGCTCCATCTGCGCAAAATTATCAGAGAGGATGTAACACTTAAATCCCTCCTCCTTGCGTGCGGTAATATCCTCTGCAAGCAGTTCGTAGTTCTTGCTAAACTGGCGCTGCGGCTGGGTGTGAAAGAGCACGGTTGAAGTAGCAGGTCGCTCAAGCAGATTATTATGGAGCGACAGCAACGTGCTCCCTGCCATATCCTTGAGCAGCTCCACACGAGAGGTGAGCAGACCTGTTGCCATCTCCGGCTCATCACTCTGGTTGAGGAACTTAACCCTCACATCATCAACCCTCTTCAGGGCATAATCTCCATCGTAGAACCAATAGGTTGCCTCTCCGCCAGCAAAAGATGCAAAGGAGACGGTATTGCCTCCACCACCATTTATATTACTGATAATATTTACGCTATCCAGTCGCTCAGAAGAGAGCTGATTGCCAATTTCAAAGCTACGCAATGAGTCTACCTCGTCACCAAAGAAGTCTAGACGATAAGGTCGGCTCTCCGCATATGAGAATATATCGACAATACCTCCACGAACGGAGTACTGCCCCGGCTCGTAGACAAAATCTACACGTTCAAAGCCCAGCTGCTCAAGTATATCTACAAGTTCAGCAATCTTAATATTATCGCCACGACTAATCTTGACAGAGTGCTCCGACAGCTCTACCGCCCCAGCGACCCTCTCAGCCAAAGCCTCAGGATAGGTACAGATAACAAGATAATCTCCATCCTTAATATTACCGATTGCATTGAGGGCATTGGTGCGCATAACTACACTCTGCGCCTCCTGCTGACCATAGACTATAGAGCGTTTATATGCAGACGGGAAGAAGAGAACCCTCTTCTCGTCAAGTAGCGCATAGAGGTCGTTCATTACGTATGCCGCAGTATCTCGGTCCTCTGCCACTACAACATGCAGTCCCACCACTTTTGATACGGCGGCTGCCATATAAAACGAAAGGGCACCTCCGACTAACTCGTTAAGGTAGACGGTGTTGCCCTTCTGTTTTAGCTCTTTTTGCAGCAACACAAACGGTTTTGTTTGTAGTGCTGACTCAAGTATTTTGTGCATCTTTACAGGTTATTACCCTACTCTTTATCCTTTGTTTCGCTTGGTTTCTTACCCCTGCGTTTAGGTCTGCTGCCAGAACTTTTGCGCTCCTTATCTTTACGCTCCGGCTGCTGAGGCTCCACCTTTTTAGGCTTGCGGTGACCGATATAATTGGGGTGTAACATATCCTCACCCTTGCTATCCAGATACTTAACATCTACAATACCAGCGGCCTGAGATGCTGTAATTTTAATCCACATACCATAACGCAGCGCCCAGCGATTACGCAAAGAGATCACTCCCTGCTTAAGATATGCCGCCACGTATGGACTGACAACAAGGTTTACAAAACGCTCACCATGCTCCTCGGCAAGCAGTGAAAGTTGATTTTCGATACTCTTCTCAAGCAACACCGTTGGCTCAATCTTACCAGTTCCGCCGCATGTCGGGCACACCTCCTGAATATCCTTCACCGCCACTGGACGAATACGCTGACGTGTTATCTGCATAAGTCCGAACTTAGTAAGCGGAAGGATTGTATGGCGAGCCTTATCGGTTGCCATAAGTCGCTGCATCTCCTCGTAGAGAAGCTGACGACTTGTAGCCTTGTGCATATCAATAAAGTCTATAATCACAATACCGCCCAAATCTCGTAGGCGAAGCTGACGGGCCACCTCAGCCGCAGCGGCAAGGTTTACCTCAAGCACATGCTGCTCTTGATTATCATCAGCCTTTGTTCTGTTTCCGGAGTTTACGTCGATGACATTCATCGCCTCCGTAGACTCTATAATAAGGTATGCACCTCTCTTCAGAGACACATAGCGTGCAAAGAGCGACTTTATCTGTCGCGAAATATCGAAATTATCAAAAATAGGTACCGAGCCACGGTAGAGCTTTACAAGCTTAACCTTCTCAGGGTCTACCGACTCAATATAGCTTCGTATTTCGTTATACATACCCTCGTCGTCCACACAAATCTGTGTAAACGAACCATCAAGGGAGTCACGAATAATTGTGTTGGCGCGACTCATCTCACCCATAAGCAGAGCAGGTGCCTGATGACGACGAATCTGCTGAAGTGTCTTATTCCACTTCTCTACCGCTGCAAGAATATCCTGCTCAACATCCAGGTCAGTAGCATTTGTAGCAGCAGTACGAATAATAACGCCAAAATTCTTTGGAAGAACGCCCTGAGCAACTCGCTTAAGGCGTTTTTTCTCCTCATTGGAGCGAATCTTCTGCGAAAGGAAGACCTTTGAAGAGAACGGAACAAGGACAATATTTCTTCCCGGTAACGAGATATCGCAAGTCAGACGCGGTCCTTTAGTAGAGATAGCCTCCTTAGAGACCTGAACCATAACAGTCTGACCCACTTGCAGATGGTCGGCAATTCGACCATCCTTCTCCAAGGCTGTGTCAATCTTCATCGCATCTAAGCGAATACACTTTTTACCTGGAGCCCAGCTGTCAACAATTTTGTCCAGCGACGAGAAGTGAGGTCCTAAGTCCTGATAGTGGATAAAAGCGTCGCGCTCGTGTCCAATATTGACAAACGCGGCGTTGAGTCCGGGCATAATCTTGCGCACCTTACCAAGGTATATGTCACCCACAGAGAAACCTGTCTGCGCCATATCCTTTCCCAACTCTACCAACACCTTGTCCTCGCAAAGGGCAATGTTAATCTCGGTAGATGTTACGTTGATAATTAGTTCTCGGTTCATATTCAAGATTATGTTTTTTGCTATTGGCTGTTGGCTATTAGCGTTGTCAGAATTTCTACTTCTTCTATAACTTTGTCGCTGTGCGACACCTAGTAAAAAGCTAAAAGCCAATGGCTAACGGCTAATGGTGTCTTTAATAGGAACGCTAAAGGGCAAACACCCTTTAGCGTTAAACTCCTATTTAAGCAATATGCCGTCGGGCATACTACTTCTTCTTATGACGATCCTTACGCAGACGCTTCTTACGCTTGTGGGTCGCCATCTTGTGACGCTTATGCTTCTTTCCGTTTGGCATAGTTGTAAATATTAAAGTTAAACAATAGTTAGTTCGATTACTTTACCTTAGCAACGAAAGTCTTCGCAGGCTTGAAAGCTGGAATCTTGTGCTCAGGGATAGTGATAGTTGTATTCTTAGAGATGTTGCGTGCAACCTTCTCAGCACGGGTCTTGATAATGAAAGAGCCGAAACCACGAAGGTAAACATTCTCACCACGGCTAAGAGAGTTCTCAACCTCCTCCATGAAGGTCTCAACAATAGCCTGAATCTGAACCTTCTCAACGCCGGTTCTCTTAGCGATCTCTGTAACGATATCTGCCTTTGTCATAGCTGTAATTTTTTTGTTTATAAATTATTCTTCACTCATTATTCTAATCTATCGCCCTTATACAGAGCGAAATCGGCGACAAATATACAGTTAATTTTGCAAAAGGTAAAACTTTCACACCTTTTTTTTGCCGAAAAGTTAAAAAAAGTTGAATTGAAGGGATGTTAGCCATTGGCTATTGGCCTTTAGCTATTTGCCTTATAGAGGTGTCGGCTCTGCCGACTAATATAAATCTGCAAAGCGGATACCACTTAAAGGCTAATGGCAGAATCTGATTTTAGGCGAGGATTTACCAGGCACACAAAAAGCCGAGCGCGCAGCACACTGTAGCGTATGTGAGCAGCTCGGCTATTGAAGTGTAACGCAGTAAATACCGCCCTATTTAGTCGTCAAAATGCGGTAAATGCTGTTGCTCAATGAAAAATGCCTGCGCAGGATAGTACACAAACAGTACAGCCCAGCAGGCATTTTTTATTAGCGGCAGCAGGTGCCGTATTTTCACGACTAAATTCTATTGAAGGCAGCAGCAAATCCCTCCACGGCCTGATCCAACCCCTTCTGAATCTTACTACCTACCATCATGCGCATCATCATATTGAGCTCGGCATGGAGGACCATGCGGATGCGGGTGTCTGTTGGGGTTACCTCATGGAGCTGAATCCAGAAGGCGAAGTCGATAGGCACACCGCCATCGTCGCCAGAGATTTTGACATGCTTGCCATAGACCTTATCAACCATGCGCAACTTTACAGTAAATCCCTTAATCTTGAATGAGCAGGTATCCTCTGTAGCCTGCCACTCCTCCACCTTATCAGCCACAGCGGGGGTAAGGAGGTTGAAGTTAGATATAAAAGGGAAAATTTGCGCTGCCGACTTAAAAATCTGACACTGCTTTGATTCGTACTTCTCCATAGGTGTTGTGTGTGTTGTCAATTTAGCGGAGCAAAGGTAATAAAACTTTGTGGAAATAATTAGGTAAAAATACTAAAATTTTATTAAAATTTCGCCACGGCGCGAATATGACCAGCAGATATTTTTGTTTCGGGTTTAAATTGTTTTTTTCCTAATAGTCCGTCAACAGTTAATATTTGAGGATCGCCCAATGATGAACGATAAGAATACTCGGTTGAAGATGGATAACCTACATGAGCGCTTTCATCCCATATCATTTGAGCACCCAACGTAGATAGTGTTTTATTTACAGCTTCACAAACGGAGCTATTAAGCGTAAAAGTCTCCAACTCGCCAAAAGCCGGCAGATACCATTCCTCACCTAAATCAGCACAAAAAGCAAAAGCTGGATATTTTTTTCTCCAATTTTTAATGCCCTTGATAATATCCATATTTACCGAGCCATCCTGTACATTATCCAAACCAAGAATCTTTTTATCATGCGGTAAATGACACCAATAATCAAACTCCTCTCTCATACTCAGAATTTTACCTGACCTACCATCTGCACTAACTTCAAAAACCACACCCTCTTTTACGCCATCATTATAGTAGTCGCCGACTTTGTATGGGGCCGATGTTTGCGCTATAGGAAATGATGCCGTTCCAAATGTTGATACAGCGCGAACAAAAAGTTTTGCATCTTTTACAATGTACTGCTCTTTGTACATATTAGCTATTAATGCATATTTTCGATCTCTTTCGGTTGACGACCAGTAAAAATTGGATGGCACTATGATATTTTTTGCATCTATTTTCTCTAAGGTATTATTTACAGCTTTGCTGATAGATTTATTAAGCAATATTTTTCTAAGTTCCTCAATAGATGGAAGATACCAGCCATCCCCTAATCTTTGACACCAGAGGAATGCTGGATAGTAATAGGATTCTTCTAATTGTTTGACAGTTACCATATTTGTAGCTCCATATGTCTGATTAAATGCACCTATTACTCGCTGCTGCTTTAATTCAATATCAGACCATTCTAACTTTTGCGACTGAGCCAGACTAACTACTTTGCCACTTCGACCGTCAGCACTAACCTCAAAGACAACGCCCTCCTTTTTGCCGTCGTTGTAGTAGTCACCGACCTTATAAGGCGCAGTAGTTATGCTATGCCTCTTAGCCAATGACTTTGTGGCTGTTGGCTGGGGAGAGGTTGAAATAGTTTGTGTACTCTGCTTGGTAAGCGCAACATTTACAGTTGCAGTCTTACCCTCAGCAATGGTAATTGTCTCAGCATAAGGCTGATAGTCTGATTTTGAGACTGTAAGTTTGTGCTCGCCCACGAGTAGGTTATCAAGCTGCAGTGGTGTTCTGCCGACACTCTTGCCGTCAATGGTTATATCTGCCATAGGGGGCGTAGAGGTTATATCTGCGCTGCCATAGATAGGCACGAGTGCGGGTAGGGTAAAACTTTGGGCAGGAGAGTCAGAGGTAATCTGACGAGTAAGGCTCTGCGTACAGTAGCCACTCTTGCGTGCCTCAAAGATGTAGAGACCAGAGTTGAGTCTGCCCGACCAAGAGGTTGTGCCGACCTTCTTATCGTTCACATAGATATCCGCGCCACTTTCTGCCGTAAGTGTGACTGTCGCAAAGTCCTCCTTAAGTGTTATCGCACGCTCAATCTTCTGACCCGCAACGGTAACAGTTCCGCTCTGGCTGTGGTAGCCACGCGCCTCTACCTTATAGTTATGCTGTCCGTTCTGCAACAGCGCCACAACAACGCCATCCTCAGCGACATAGAGCTGTCCGTCAATAGTTACAGCACTATTTTTCGGTTCAACAGTAAAGACAACATACTGCGGTTTGTTTGCCGCCTTATTTACATCCTGGCGGAATGATATGCTGCCACTATTGACATCTATCTCCTGCTCATAGCTGACACTTCCGTAGGTGACTTTGAGTTTATGTCCGCCAATCATTACATCCTTGATTGTAAGACTGTTAGATGAGTCAGTTTGACCTCTATATCTGTTGTCAAGGTAGATGTCTACATTCGGCTCGTTGCTATTAACGACAATACTAAATGTCTGGTTTAGGCTCGCCTCAAGCTGATACTCTCTACCCCCTTCAAAGTCAAACTCCACCTCGTTTGAGACTCCAAAAGTTGGGTGGTTAAGATAGAATTTAGTACTCGGTTTGGCGGTAAATTCAAGGATGAGCACGGTGTTATCATCCGCCACCTTACGCTTTATACAGTCTATTGTGCCAGAGGGGAATTTAGGCTCTAACTGCTCCGTCTGCTCGCGCGTCATTCGATGGAAAAATATCTTAACTCTTGCGCATGGCTGACGAGAAGAGTCCATGCCGATTGGGTCGATATTCACCCCCGTAAGCGCATCGGTCTGCACCGCGCGGAATGAGTTACTATCAAGAACTATAGAGTGCTCAACTTGTGCCGAGGCGGTTAAATATATTAAAGAGAGTAGAAGGGCTAGCAATCTTTTCATAAAAAAGTGGATTGTTTATGCAAATATAGCATAAGCAATCCACTTTTCCAATTTTATCCCTACAAATCAAGGCTTTACTACACGATATTTCTCCTTCAGCAGCTCCACAACAGCATCTGTCGCCTTTGGAAATACCTTGCGAAGATCAATCTCGTCGGTAGTTGTAAGTATCGCCTTCAGATTGCGCATAAATGTATCTTTAATCTCCGTAGCAAGGTTCACCTTCACAATACCATTCAAAATTGCCTGCTGCACCATGTCGTGAGGAATACCAGAGCTACCATGCAGCACAAGAGCCACATCTGTAGCTGCGTGAATCTGCTGCAGTCGCTCAATATCAAGTTTTGGAGCCTGCTTATAGAATCCGTGTGCCGAGCCGATAGATACAGCAAGGGCGTCTACGCCAGTCTGCTCTACAAAGAGCTTTGCCTCCTCGGGTGTTGTAAAACCACCACCCTGCTCTTGACCAAGCTTTGCCACATAGCCAAGCTCCGCCTCAACATTGACGTCATAAGGTGCAGCCATCTCTACCACGCGGCGAGTTGTCTCAACATTAACCTCAAAGCTCTGCTCACTGGCGTCAATCATCACCGAGTCAAAGCCCGCATCGAGGCAACGCTCAACCAGTTCAACGCTGCCACCGTGGTCAAGGTGTATCCAACCCTGAACGCCATAATCCGCAATAGCCTGGCGAGCCATAGCCACTGACTGCTTTAGACCCATATAGTCAATACTTGAGCGGGTAAGTTGTAGCAGAACAGGCGAGTCGGTAGCCTGAGCCGCACGCATAACACCCTGCAAAGTCTCAAGATTATAGAAGTTTGTAGCAAGCACCGCACACTTATCCTGCTGGCACTGCTTAAGAAGTTGCTTTACATTCATTGTTTTTTATCCTTTAAGAATAGATGTTCAAGAAGAAGAATAATAATTATACCCATCACAAATCCGTTACCAACAATTGGTCGGAGCAGTGACGGAATGGTAGACAGTGCCGACTGCGGTGCAAAGGAGAGTATCACGGTAAACATAATAGGTATTGCAAGCACAAGTCCATCCTTAAACGACTTTACCGCGCCGCTACCCTCTGCAAGGTGCAAACCTGCCGCCACCTGCGTAGCCATAAGGTATAGCAGCACCACACCCATAACCGGCTGAGGTATTGTAAGCAGCACCGATACCGCATCCGGTATAAACGCCAGCACAATCATCGCCACAGCCGCAGGGATGACCGTATATCGCGAAGCGCACGAAGTAGATGCCACAACACCTGGCGAGAGTGAGTAGTCCACAGGACCCACGACACCCACAGCGCCAGCGACAACGTTCATCACGCCCTGCACAATCATACCTCGACTCTGTCGGCGCTCTAGCTTATCCGCACCCGTAAACTCACCGAGTGACTGCACCGAGCCAACCTGATTGATAAACAGCGCGACATAGCAGAAAATGAAGGCTATAACCACGCCCGCATCTAGCTCTACACCACCAACGAAGAGTTGCGGGGCAACGCTATCAGTAACAAATGACTTTGGAAAACCAATTATGCAGTAGTAGAAGATTGAGCCTACAATCATCGCCACAATCACAACCATAGACTTCCACACTCCCTTCAGTATGTTATTGGCAACAGCCATAGCTACAACGGTAACCACCGCAAAAATCATTGCCAGCAACTGATGTTCAGCATCACTAAAAATCATACCCACAATAGGCTTTGCCATGGTAAATGAGATAAGCACCACAATAGCCACGACAATTCGCGGAGTGAAAATTCGCTGGACCTTACGCATCAATCCCATAGCTGCCAGCAGAGCGATAATAGCGCCACCGATAGCCATAGATGGGTAGATAGCCTCACTACCACTACCCTGTCCCTTTGCCGCCAGCACTCCCATAAGTAGTACAGCCGCAGGGCCTGCAATAAGTGGCAGACGATGACCCCACAGCGAGTTGATAATCATCGTAACACCCATAAGCGCAAAGAGCTTTTGGGTAAAAAAGAGAGTCTGCCCCTCTGGTGCAACAAAGGTACTTGTAAGCACCACAGGGATGCAAATCATCAACCACTGCAGTCCGTATAGAGACATCGCCCCAAGAGCGGGGCGATCATCTATTTTATACTTAAAATCCATTATTAGAAGTTGTTTAATATTTGTTTACGAAATTATTTTATAGCTGTTTTGTGGCTATTTTCTCGTATGATTTGAGGCGCATAGGTGTTCCTATGTAACGAAAATCAGATGAGAAAAGAGTCGTAAACAGCATAAAAGAATGAGATAAATAAATTTTAATCAACTTCCTATTTGCACATCTCCTTAATTAGCTTGGTAGCAAGCACCGGATTGTCTGTAGTGATGTAATCAACACCCTGCTCGATTACCCAACGAAGCTTATCCTCATCATCTACAGTCCAAACATTTACAGTAAGGCCGCGCTTCTGGCAAGACTTAATCCACTTTGGCTTCTTCTTAAGTACATCGTACTTGTAGTCGATACCAGAGATACCCATACCCTTAACGTATGTTGGGTCGTAGTCACCATTCAGATAAGCGATTGGAGTTCCCTCTGGAGCGAGGCGCTTAAGCTCAAAGCAAACCCATGGACGGAAGGCGATATACTCAACCATATCGTTCAGACCATACTTTGCAACCATCTCGACGGTCTTCTGTACAATCTCGGTCTCCTTCTCAGGGGTGTAGTGATTCTTAACCTCGATAATGAGCTTGGTCTTCTTGCTCTTCTTCATCTGCTCAAGATACTGCTCAAGTGTAGGAATTGTCTCACCATTCTCAAGTGGAATAGCTGTAAGCTCCTCGTAGGTACTCTTCTGGATATTCAGACGAGGGATATCCTCACCCTTGCGATAGATTTTATCTGGATGCAAACCGCCATGAGCTACAACAATAACACCATCCTTAGTAAGGTTAATATCGCACTCAGAGCCATACAAACCCATCTTCTGAGCCTGCTTAAGTGCCTCGATAGAGTTACGACAAGAGCCCTTAATTGCATGGTAACCACGGTGAGCAATAACCTGAGGCTGAGCAAATGCGGCAACAGAGATAAGAGCCGCCACAGCTAATGTAAAAATCTTTTTCATAATCATTTTAGTTTTTAACTTAAGTTTCTAATAACAAAAATAGAAATTTTCTTCTAAACAAGCAATTTATTCTCCAAAAAATATTATCTTTGTCACCAATAGAACTAATAACTTAAAAATATGGCTAATAAAATCTCTGTATCTGTAATGTGCTCGGACCTTATGAATCTTGAGCGCGATATTCAAACCCTTGAGCGCAATGGCATTGACTGGTTACACATTGACGTCATGGATGGACACTTTGTACCTAACATGACCTTTGGTCCAGACTTTCCAAATGCGATGCACAAGGTAACAAACCTACCTTTGGACATCCACCTTATGTGTGAGGAGCCAGAGTTTATCTGCTCTAAGATTGATGTTCATGAGGGCGATATTGTCTCTACCCACGTTGAGCTTGACAAGGATTTGAGCGAGTTTGCTGCAGACATCCACTCTAAGGGCGCACTCTTTGGTGTTGTTATCAACCCAGACACACCTGTTGAGTCAGTGGCTCCACACATGGCATACACCGACATGGTAACCCTTATGCTTGTTCACCCTGGTTTCTCTGGTGCTAAGCTTGTAGACGGCATTCTTGACAAGGTTGGTCAGATGCGCCAGTGGCTTGACAGCAACGGCTATGAGAAGGTGCTCATCAGCGTAGATGGCTCTGTATCTTGCGAGCGTGCTGAGCTTATGGCCGGCATGGGTGCTAATGTATTTGTGGGCGGTACTGCTGGTGTATATCGTAAGGGCATGAGCCTTGACGAGTCTATTCCACAGTTGCGTGCAGCTATCTCAAAGTAACATGAGCGAAAGAGAAGAACGAGTATTCGATTTTCTGCAACAGCAGGAGATTGAATACTCTTTTTATACCCACCCTGAAGCTCCGACTATTGAGATTGCTCGCCAATATTGGCGCAACGACGGCTCAAAGCACTGCAAGAACCTCTTCTTTCGCAACCACAAGGGCAATCGCCACTATCTTGTTGTCTTTGACAGCGAGCAGAGCCTTGCAATCCACGACCTTGAGCAGCGACTCAAGCAGGGAAAGCTCTCCTTTGCATCTGAGCAACGCATGGAGCGATATTTAGGTCTTAAACCCGGCTCTGTATCCCCCTTTGGACTTATAAACGATACTGAAAACCACGTACACCTATTTCTTGACAAGAATCTGCTTGACTATCCATCACTCAGTTTCCACCCAAATGACAATCGTGCCACGGTGGTAATAAGTCAAGATATGTTTGCCAAGTATCTTACGGCCGTGGGGAATAGTTACGAGTATATAGAGTTATATTAAGAAGTTTTCAGCACAGATCAATTAGAGTACCACATTTTGTTGTCAGAGCGTGTCAGATACGGTGCATCGTGCAAAAAAGCAGTGGCGGATAGTACTAAAATGTACAGCCGCCACTGCTTTTTAAGGGATGTGCCATAGGTGGCACGCTATCACAACAAAATTACTCTGCTAATTGTACTTGTTCCTTGATGACTGACGAGCTATCATCAAGCACCGAAGCCTCAGGAAGTGCCGGCGTTTCGTGAGTGATAATACTATCAACGATATACTTTGTAAAACCTCGCCATGGTAGTGCACCAAAGTACTCCTTATAGCGCAGCTCAACAACCTTTCCACCCTCAAGCATCAAACGTTCAGCTATCTCCTTATTTTCAATAGAGAAGTCAAACTCATACGATTGGATAGAGCCAGCAGCCTTAGAGCGAATACCCGACTGTATCAGCTTACCCTCGTAGGTCTTAAAAAATACGCCCTTTCGAACCACATAGTTAAGTTCTCCACTCTTCACACCCTCACCAAAGACAAAGTAGAAGCGGAAGTAGAAGGCACCAGCACCTACAGCAAGTAGTAGCGCAAGTATTACAAGCCAAATCTTTTTCATACTATAGTTATGTTCTATAATTCTATACCTAAATTCAACTTAGCCTCAACAGGATTTGCATAGATACCAATAAGTATTTCGCGAGCAACATCCTTATCTACACCCATAACCTCAAACTGAGCATTTGAGCGAACAAGGTAGAGGGCAAACTGCTGCTCCAGAGCCGGACTGTAGTACCTCTCAAAGCGACGAGTACCATGCTTAATATCGTAGGCGATATAGTTGGTATCATAGAGCTTATAGCCCTCAATAATGCGGCGGTCCACAATCTCCGCCATCGCCTTGCACTGCTCAGCACGCGGTAGAGCGGCTACAGTCTCAAGCTCCTCAGTTGTGATAGGCTTACAGAAGGTGAGATTTGTATCGCCCTTATATGCCTTGATACCGGTAAGAATGCTCAAGAAGTCCTCATTCTCAGCCTTATGATAAGGCATATCACTCTGACGACGGCAAAGCTCCACAGCCTTAAAGACATCACATGGCTCATACTGATAGCTGATAGCCACCGGCGCAACGTGAAGCTGGCTGAAGTTCTCTACAAAGTCCGCCGAGCCACTAAGACCGAACATCTTGATAATTCCAGGCTCTGTAATATCTATACCATCCTTAGTTCGTCCATTTCGCTGAGCAATCCACACCGAACGACCGACATCGTTGATTCTGTGGCGAATATACTCTGAAAGGTGTTTAGAGTTCTCAAGGAACTCACGTGGTGTTACATCATCCTTGCGGATAACCTTAATCATATAGTTCGCCTTACAAAGCTCAAAGACCAGTGGCGTACGCAGAAGGTTATCACCAAGAGAGATATCTGTAGTAGGCAGATTGTTATCAAACAGCGCGTACTGCATAAGCATAGCATCAAGAGTAATATCTCTGTGATTTGACACAAAGAGCCAACCGTTTGCATCAGAGATATTTTCGCAGCCTGAGGTAGTAAATTTACGCATTGTACGGTGAATAATACCACCAATAGCGGGCTTCATTATCTTGCGCTGAATATCGTCAGTGGTACGGCAGGAGCTGATAAGCGTGCGCACCTGCTCAATATCCAAATTTGGGAAGACAAACTGCGCCGCAGGGATAAGCAGCGGATCTGAAGCAATCTTCTCCACAACCGCCGGAATCTCCTCATCATGATAGGCACGAATGTCATCAAAAAATGATTGAGTATTTTCCATCATCAAAATATTTTCATTTCGCTGACTAGAAGCTGTTTGACGGTACTTTTAGCCAACTTTGTGTGCAATATACTTTGCAAAGATAACAATTTTTTTGCAAATCGTGCAAACTTACGCAATAATTTGCTATCTTTGCGGTGAATAGGTTCGTCCTAAATTGTGCAATTCAGACAATATAACTTAATATAAATTTAAGAAAAATGGCTAAAACAGAGAGACTCTTAAAGCGCATGGCAGAGCTTGAGGAGCAGACAGGTGTTAAGCGCACCATCTTCGCAGCCTGCCCAAATTCTTCAGCTGTAATTCGTGCATCTATCCGCTCAGCTAAGCGTAACAATGCACCTATCTATTTTGCAGCTACTCTTAACCAGATTGATACTGATGGCGGTTACACAGGCATGACACCAGCAGACTTTGTAAAGGTTTGCCGCATGGAGTGTGAGGCTATCAACTTCACTGGCGACTGCATCATCGCTGTTGACCACGGTGGTCCATGGCTCAAGGACAAGCAGAACACTGAGCGTTGGGAGACTGAGCGTGCTATGAACGCTGTTAAGGCATCTTTCGAGGCTGCTATCGCTGCAGGTTTTGACCTTATTCACGTAGACCCTACTGTTGATATTAACGTCCCTAAGGGCGAGGTTATCGATATTCACCTTGTTGTTCGTCGCACTGTTGAGCTTATCGAGCACTGCGAGAAGTTCCGCCGCGCAAACAACTATCCAGAGATCTCTTACGAGGTTGGTACCGAGGAGGTTCACGGCGGTCTTGCTGATGACACCACTTTCGACACATTCCTCGTAGAGCTTAAGGAGGGTCTTGCAGCTGTAGGTCTTGCTGACGTATGGCCTTGCTTTATCGTTGGTAAGGTTGGTACAGACCTCCACACTACCCTCTTTGACGGCGAGGTTGCTAAGAAGCTTACTGCAAAGGTTCGCCCACTCGGCAGCTACATCAAGGGTCACTATACTGACGGCGTAAGCAACCCTCAGGACTACCCTCTATGCGGTATGGGTGGTGCAAACGTTGGTCCAGAGTTCACAATCAGCGAGTACGAGGCTCTTGAGGAGCTCGAGGCTAAGGAGGTTGAGTACTACAACGCAGGTCGCGTAGCTATGCTCTCAAATATTACCGAGGTTCTTACCCGCCTTGTTTACGAGTCAAATCGTTGGAAGAAGTGGTTGCTCGAGTCTGAGAAGGGTGTAGATTTCTACGAGATTGACCCAGAGCGTCGTGCATGGCTTGTAAAGACTGGTTGCCGTTACATCTGGCAGAAGCCTGAGGCTCTTGTTGCACGCAACTCTCTCTATGAGAACCTTAAGCGTGTAGGTATGGATCCAGAGAATATCGTTCTTGATCGCATTGAGCACGATATGGATAAGTACTTCTACGCATTCAACATCGTTGACCTCAACAAGATGCTATAGTAGCGCAATATAACGAAAAAGTGGTGCATCACTGCACCACTTTTTTTTATTTTACCCCTTAAGCCTTACCTCCCAGCACCTGCGCCTGAGCCAGAAGCGATACTCTGTACAATACCCGACCACCTCTCCATTATGCATAGCAATCTCACGTTCATGTCTTGAAGGTAGCGAGTCTATACGAGCTATAGTCACCTCTCTTCCGTTCCAAACCGCATCACACTCCGTAGCGTCACCGATAATTCTTGGCACCGCCCTAACAAAGTAGAATAGCGGTCTGTGCAGCCTTGATACCGAGGCTCTTCGTGGAAATATAAAGTTAAGCAAAAGATTGATATACTTTGACATAGAGCGCTGAGAGTAGAGTTTTCCACCCAGTTTTCGCTCAAAGAAGTCCGGAAACTTACGGTTAAGTACCGTTATCAGCTCGCTCTTATACTTTCTACCCACAAAACGCGACGAGCCGGCCCTTACACGGTAGAAGAACTCAACCGTAGGAAGTGTAACCACCCTACCTCCATCCTTAAGGATTGCAATCCAGAGAGCCCAATCCTCACAATAGTTGTGCATTGAGATATCAAAACCACCCACTCGGATAAAATCCTCTCGGCGCATAAGCGAGCTAATTGTAAAGACATTACGCCGAGCCAACCTTCCAGATGAATACCTCTTCAGCCTCCACTTTCCTGTACGACCATCAAAAAACTCGCCTCGGCAGGTCACAACCTTGACCTCGCTGTCACGCTCCATCTCCACCACCGCCTTGGAGATATAGCTTTTAGTGATAATATCGTCAGAGTCTACAAAGAGAATATACTCGCCACCACTTCGCTCCACACCAAAATTACGAGCCACACCTTGACCGCCATTACTCTTTGTAAGCGCCACTACACGGCTATCATTTGCAGCATAACCCTGCGCAATAGCGAAAGTTGAGTCAGTAGAGCCATCATCCACAATTATCAACTCAATATTGGGATAATCCGAAGCCAGCACAGACTCAATAGAGTGTGCTATATACTGCTCTACATTATACGCAGGCATTACTACAGAGACCTTTGGCAGTGCAATCCTACTCATATTCAATTTATCAACAAACATATTGAGCGACAAATATAAATAAAATCGTGCAAATTTTATATCTTTCAATAATTTTCACTATCTTTGTTGAGGAGAAAATATAAAATATAAGCAAGCTTATATAAACTATGACAGCACAACCATTAAGAGAGAAGATTCTGGGGACTATCATCGAGAAGTCTATGCTCAAGCAGAGGGTTTTTGACAACACCTTCGCCGTATTCAACCTTTTGAAGGATACACTCTTTGAGATGGCATCTGAGATGGAGGATGCCCTGGAGGGGAAGGTCGATAGACGTGTACGACTTGAGTATCGTGACCGAGGCAAGCACGAAGCACAACTTCAGATCGCCTCTGACATTCTGATTTTCAAGATGCACACCGACATTTTCCAGTTCGATTCAAACCATATCATCTGGCAGAATAGCTACGTTCAGCAGGACAAGGCAAACAGCTACTGCGGTATGATTGACATCTACGACTTTCTCTCTGACTCATTCAAGGATAAGCGTTCTGCCGACGAGGGCTATCTTATCGGACGCATCTTTATCAATCGCGAGCGTATGTTCTTTGTCGAGGGCAAACGTCAGAGTAGTATGCGCGCTATGAACTTTGGCAAGGAGGAGATTGACCGCGAGCGTCTAATTGCAATCCTTGAGGCTGCAATATACTACGCTGTAAACTTCGACCTACTTACCCCACCATATGAGCAGTGTAAGAGGGTTACGGTAGACCAATTTAACAACAAGTTTGATAGTTCAACCTTTGTGACAGGAAAACGACTTAACTACGAATTTAATGTTGACGATATTTAGAAGACTTGCAGCGGTGGTTACAGTAACCATCGCTGCTACACTTACTGCACAGGGCAGCTATAGCGACATTCTCAAAATCCGCAGAGCCAACCGTGGAATATCTGCACTGCGAAGCATGAAAGATGGCGAGCACTACACTGTACTAAGCAAAAACAGCATTCTTTGCCGCTCATATAGCGACAAGAATATGTGCGACACGCTCTTTACCGCCCCATTTGCAGTTGCCGACTACACTCTATCAGCTGATGAGCAGATGGTACTACTCCCACAGTCTGCAACCGTTACACCTATCTACCGCCACTCATACACTGCCGACTATCTACTTATGCGTCGCGGCGAGACCCTTGATTGTTTTCAGGCTGTAAGAGATATAACATTCTCGCCAGATGGCAAGCAGATAGCCTATAGCAAGCAGAACAATCTATACCTATATAATATTATTAATAAGAGCACCACCGCCATAACCAATGATGGCCGCTGGAACGAGATAATCAACGGCACCTCTGACTGGGTATACGAGGAGGAGTATGGTTTTACCCGCGCCTACGCATTTTCAAATGATGGTAAAAAGATTGCCTACCTGCGTTTTGATGAGAGTCAGGTGCCCACATTTGAGATGATGCGCTTTGACAACACCCTCTACAACCACGCATACTCGTTCAAGTATCCAAAGGCAGGCGACAAGAACTCTGTTGTTGAACTCTATCTCTACGATATTGAAAATCGTAGCCATACCAAGATTGATGTAGGCAACAACACCGACCAATATATCTTTAATGTCGTTTGGACACCCGCAAACAAGTTGTACTTCTATCGTGTAAACCGTCTGCAGAACAACTTTGAGGTGGTTATGTGCAACGAAGATGGGACACAAAAGGTTATCTATACCGAGAGCTCCCCTCGCTATGTTGAGCGACCAAACAGTTCAACTATAACATTTATAGACGGCGACAAGTTCATCGTTATGGAGGAGACCTCTGCCGGCTGGATGCACCTCTATCTTCACTCTATAGCCAAAGGACGCCTTAATGCAATAACATCTGGTTGTTGGGAGGTTGTATCTTTTGTAGGCCATGACGGCAAGAACATATACTACACCTCTACCGAGAGTTCACCTCTTGAGCGCAACTTGTATTCTGTACGCCTAAATGGCAAGTCACGCCGACTACTAACTCCAGAGGGTGGATTTAACACCATCATACCTTCTGCGGGCATGAAATATTATGTGCGCACATTCAACGACGCCAATACTCCGAACATTATCACCGTAAATCGCGCCGATGGAACAACAATCGACACCCTTGCCGACCGTCGCAAGGCTGTAGCTGCGGCAGGTGAGCTTCAGAGAAAGGAGTATCGCCAGTTTATCACCGAGCGAGGCGACACTCTTAACTACTACATCCAGCTACCAAAGGATTACGACCCTACAAAACTCTACCCTATACTGCTGACCCAATATTCTGGTCCCGGCTCACAGAGTGCTGCCAACCGCTGGGGTGCAGATTGGGAGGACGTACTCACACGACACGGCTACATTATTGCTTGTTGCGATGGTCGTGGCACAGGATTTCGCGGTGAAGAGTTTAAGAAATGCACCTATGCCGACCTTGGCAGACGCGAATACGAGGACCAAATATCTTTTGCTCGATACCTTGCCACTCTGCCATACGTTGATAAGAACCGCATAGGTATCTACGGCTGGTCTTATGGTGGCTTTATGGCTCTAAACTGCGCTCTGCACGGTGATGGACTCTTTAAGATGGCTATAGCCGTAGCGCCAGTAACCTCATGGAGATACTACGACACAATCTATACCGAGATTTACAACGGACTGCCACAAGATAATGCAAAGGGCTATGACGATAACTCTCCACTTAGCCACGCCGAGAAGCTATCACCACGCACACGTCTACTTATTATCCACGGAACAGCAGACGATAATGTCCACTTCCAGAATAGCATGGAGATGTGTCACCGCCTCAATGCCGCTAGAAAGCAGTATGACATGATGGTCTACCCTGACCAAAACCACTCTATGCTGCCATCCTGTACCTCTCAGGTCCGACAAAAGATGGTGGACTACACACTGGAGAATTTGTAAAACATCAGATTGACAGATAAAGGCAGAGGGCTCACTGAAGTCCTCTGTTTTTTTGTATCTTATACCAAAATTCGGGCAAAATAGGATATAAAACAGACCTTTTTAACACTCAAATAATTGCATATTTATTTGCATTATGCAAATTATAATACAATTTTATTCATTTTATATTATACGGCAAAGCATATATCTGATGATTTAATCAGCTTAAAAACGCATGAGAAAATAGCAAAATTCTCAACTTTTTGTGTGCAAAAAATATACCCAAATTGACCCTGAAATATATGGCAAATAGCCTCAAGAATAAAAAAAGAGAGAAAAAAACTCTAAAAATTTGCTCAATAAGATATTTTTTGCTATTTTTGCATGTAAAATACTATATAGTCTAGTGACATTTTTGAGAATAACGAACCGCTTTTAAATATTTGCCAAAAAGGTTCGGCAATTTTGAGAAAAAGACTATTTAGACAAGTTTAGAGTGCAAAAACAGAAGTTAAATACAAATTAATTAAAACAAGGGTATGAAAATCAAACATTTAGCTCTTTCGCTTGCAATGTTGCTTTGTGGCATCAGTGCATCGGCAGCAAATCCGCAGAGCAAAACGGACCCATCAGTAGAGTTCCGTCCGCACTGGGATATTCAACTCCAGGTAGGTGATGCCTACACATTGGGTGAAACCTCTAAGTTCGGTGACCTTCTTTCACCAGCTCTATTCCTTTCAACCAACTACAAGTTCCACCACGCTATGGGTGTACGCTTTGGTATTGGCGGTTGGCAGGGCAAAGGCGCCTTGGTTTTAAGAGACGCAAATTATGCATTCAAATTTATGCAGCTCAATGCAGATTACAAGCTTGATATTAGCTCGCTAATCGGCGGCTTTAACCACAAGCGCGTATGTAGTGTTTATGCATTTGCAGGTGCTGGTTTGAACTACGGTTTTGACAACAAGGCTGCAACTGAGCTTGCTGCAGGTTCTGAGGACTGGGCTGTAGAGCTTGAGTACCTTTGGGATTCAAAGCTTTTCCTCGCTGGTCGCTTCGGTTTGGGCGTTGACTTCCGCTTGGGTGAGCGCTTTGGAATCAACCTTGAGCTTGCTTCTAACATCCTCTCTGACAAGTTCAACTCAAAGAAGGCTGGCAATGTTGACTGGCAGTTCAACGGATTGGTAGGTCTCTCATACCGTTTCGGTAAGAACAACCAGCCGTCAAAGGTATGGCTTGAGCAGAAGGCCGCTGAGGAGGCTGCTCGCGTAGCTGCTGAGAAGGCTGAGAAGGCTCGTATTGAGGCTGAGAAGGCTAAGGCTGCTGAGGCTGCACGTCTGGCTGCTGAGAAGGCCGAGAGAGAGCGTATCGCCGCTGAGCAGGCTAAGGCTGCTGAGGCTGCACGTCTGGCTGCTGAGCACGCTGCTCACATCGCTGCAATCAACAAGGAGCACTCTCAGAATGTATTCTTTACTATCGGCTCTTCTTACATCAACAAGAAGGAGTCTGCTAAGATTAAGAAACTCGCTGAGTGGCTTAAGGCAAATGAGCAGTACACTGTAGATATCGTTGGTTATGCTGACGCAGTAACAGGTACTCCAAAGATCAACAATGAGCTCTCTAAGCGTCGTGCTGAGAATGTTCGCAAGGTACTTATCGCAAATGGTGTTGCTGAGAACCGTATCATTGCAGATCATAAGGGTGATACAGTTCAGCCATTTGAGAAGGCAGAGCAGAACCGTGTTGTAATTTGTACTCTTGAGTAATTACACCATTATATAAATAGGAGAATATTTATATTAGATATTTTTACAAACAAATCAATTATTAACTATTTATTTTAAAAACTATGAAGTATTTATCAAAGTTGTTGAGCATGCTCCTCGTGGGAGTTTTGCTCTTCGCCGGATGTACCGACTATGATGAGGACATCAAGAATCTTAACAACAAGATTGATAAGGTTCAGTCATCATTGATGGATGATCACATCTCTCCTTTGAAGAGTGATCTTGAGAAGGCAAAGACTGATTTGGCTGCATTGGTTGAGACTGCAAAGGCAGAGCTCGCTGCTGCTCACAAGGCTGACGTTGACGCCTTGAAGGCAAAGGACACTGAGCTTAACGGTCTTATCGCTGCTGCTAACACAGCTATCGCTGCTGCTAACCAGCGCATCTCTGACCTTGAGGGTCAGCTTGCAGCTGCTAAGACTGAGTTGAACAACGCTATCGCTACTGGCGACGCTGCAACTCTTAAGGCTGCTCAGGAGGATGCTGCATCTAAGGTTGCTGCTCTTAAGAGCGAGCTCGAGGGTGCAATCAGCACACTTACTAACAACATGGCCGAGCAGGTTAAGCTTGTAAACGAGGCTATCGCTGCCCTCAACGGTGACGTTGACGCACTTCAGCTTCAGGACGAGGCTTTCAAGACTCAGCTTGCAACTATCGCTTCTGATCTTGCAACTCTTGAGGAGAGCCTTAACAACAAGTACAACGAGCTTAAGGGTCTTATCGACGTTCTCGAGCAGAAGCTCCAGCGTCAGATTGACCAGAACAAGAACGACATCGCTTCTTTGCGTTCTGACCTTAACTTGGTAGCTTCTGACCTTGCGTCTACACAGACTGCTGTAGCTGACCTCCAGAAGGATATGGCTGCAAATGTTGAGGCTTTCACAAAGTATCAGATCGCTGTTGACACTAAGATCAACGACCTTACAAAGCGTATCGAGATTGCAGAGCAGACTTTGGCTGACATCGAGGAGAACATCCTTCCTAAGATGGAGCAGCAGATCGCTGCTAACGAGGAGTTGAGCAAGCAGAACGCTGCTGACATCGCTGCTAACGAGGCTCTCTTCGCTGCATACAAGGCTGAGGTTAACAACACTCTTGCACAGCTCATGGCTGCTGACGAGGCTAACGCTAAGCTTATCAACGTTCTCTTTGCTGGTCTTGAGGCTGTAGAGTCTAACCTTGCAAACCTTAGCCAGGACTTCGAGGACTACAAGAGCTTTATCGAGGGTCAGCTTTCTGACTGCTGGGCTGGTATCAACAACGTTAAGGCAATGGCTAACGCTAACGCTAACACTATCTCTCAGGTTAAGGCTGCTTTGGATGCACACCTCGCTGCTCTTGCTGCTCAGATGAACGCTATCAACGCTAACGTTGTAGCTCTTGAGCAGACTCTTAAGGCTGAGGATGCTAAGCTTTGGAACACAATGAACCAGCGTTTCAGCCTTGTTGAGGCATCAATCGAGAGCAACTACACTGAGCTCTCTGAGAAGATCGCTGCTGTAGCTGAGGAGCTTGAGGCTTATAAGGCTGAGGTAACTAAGGAGATTAGCGAGGCTGTTGAGGCTGCTAAGAACGAGTTCCGCGCTGCTGACCAGATTCTTCTTCAGACTATCAATGTAAACACTGAGAAGCTTCAGAAGCAGATCAACGAGCTCAACACTAAAATTGATAACGTAGCTGCTGATTTGGCTGCATATAAGACAGAGGTTAACGAGAAGTTGGCTAAGATTGAGAACGACATCGACGAGATCGCTGAGCAGCTTGCTTCAATGATCCAGAACATCACTTTCGTTCCTGAGTTCGCTGACGGTAAGGCTACTGCAGTTCGTATCCTCGGTCCTAAGAAGGGTAACTCTTTGACTGCAACTACTCTTACTGCACAGTTCGACATCGTTCCTGCTGAGGCTGTAAATGGTCTTGTAAACTATCTTTCTGAGAACAGCTCGGTACGCGTATACGCTAAGGTTCAGCCAGTTAAGCCTTCACGTGTAGAGCCTATCTACGCTGAGGGTGCACAGATCGTTATCGCTCCAGATGCAACTGTTGCTGGTCGTGTAACAGTTACTGCATTCATTAAGAACATGCCAGAGGACTATGCAAACTATGCATTCGCATTGGGTGTTGAGACTCAGAAGACTCAGGCAATGTCTGACTTTGTATTCATCCACGAGAACAGCGATGCTCAGTACCAGTACACATTCGTAAACGCTGAGAACAAGACTATCGAGGAGTCTCACCCTAACTACGATGCAGACCAGAACGCAATCGTATTCTCTAAGAAGTGGACTAAGGCTACTGAGTCTTTGGTAAATGTTGTAGAGGGTTACACATTCAAGCTTACTGACGGTAAGAAGTTCTACACTACTGCAGAGATTGCTGCTCGTCACAATATGGCAGAGGGTGCTCTTGATCTTAACATGGATGTTGAGGTAGCTGATGTTGATAAGTGTGTTGCTGTAGAGGGTACTTCTGTTAAGATGGTTTCTGAAAGCGAGTTTGACATGTTCAACCACATTGGTCACGCTGCTACTTTGAAGCTCTCTGCTAAGAGTGCTATTGCTACTGATTGGAGCTATGCAGTTAACGCAATTTACAACATCGTTGGTCCACGTGTTGAGAAGAATGTATATTACATTACTGAGCCAGGTGATCTCTATTGGTTGTCTGTAGCTGCTGATCTCAACAACGTTTCTTATAACAAGGTTACTGTTATCTTCGATGTTCTTCCTGAGCTGAAGGATCTTCTTATGATGAACGGTTATATATCAAACAAGCCTGCAGGCGAGTTCTTGCCTATTAACTTCAACGGAGGTGAGAAGTCATTGACAGTTGTTGGTAACAATGCTATCGTTAATGGTCTTAAGATTAAGGGTGAGGAGAATGTAGGTCTCTTCGGTTATGTAGTAGGTAACATCGAGGGTCTCCACGTAATGAACGCTACAATTGAGGGTACTGTACGTGTTGGTGGTCTCGTTGGTCATATTTGTGGTAATGTTGAGAACTGTTCAGTTGACAACTCTGTAGTTACTGCTACTCCAGTTAATACAGCATCTGGTTGGGATGATGGTAACTCTGTTGGTGGTATCGTTGGTTACCTTGAGGCTGACACAGAGAATGGTCCATACTACAATGTTAAGAATTGTGTAGTTTCTGGCGTTAAGATCAATGGTTTCCGTGATGCAGGTTCTGTAGTTGGTACTGCTTATGTAGGTACAGACAATGTTAGTGACAACCTCACAAACAACGTTCAGGTACTCGTTAACCAGCGTCCAGCTCTCTACCCAGGCTACATCAAGCCAGCTAACATCGGTCACATCATTGGTCGTGTTCTTCCAGCTGCTAAGGCTCCATATGCATGGGCTGAGAACAAGAACGTATTTAACTTCGATAACTCATCTCTCCGTATTCAGTATGCTCTCGGCGCTGAGGTTGATGCAACTTCTGTAGATGCTGCAGATCACACTTTGGAGATCTTCACTGCTAACGGTCTTGCTTGGTTCTCTAACAATGTTGTTATTAAGGACTACTACACTTACAGCAATGTAATCTTCACTGATAACATTGACTTCGGTGGTAAGACTTACTTCGAGGATGATAAGTGCACATTCAAGGCTATCAACAACTGGGAGGGTAAGCTCTATCGTTCACTCAACTTCGACGGTCAGAACAAGGTTGTTTCTAACCTCACTATCAACGATCCATCTGCTAAGGATCTTGGTCTGTTCGGTTCATACGTTGGTGATGTTAAGAACGTTACAATGAACAACATAGCTCTTATCGGTCTTGGCCGCATCGCTCCTGTTGCTACTCAGCTTTGGGGTAACATTGACAACTGCCACGTTGACGGCTTCGTTGGTTACGCTATCTCTAACGGTGACGACGGTGACAAGGTTGGTGGTCTTGTAGCTCAGATGCAGGATCCTAACGCAATCACTAACTGCTCTGTTAAGAACGCTGATATCGAGGGTTATCGTGACCTCGGTGCTGTAGCTGGTATGGCTAACCTTAACAAGTATGAGAATGTTGTTGTTGAGAATGTAAACATCTGGATCAACCAGGTTGTTAACGCTTACGGTTCATACGTTCCATTCGCAACTGAGAGCGCACTCGTTGGTCGTCAGACTGGCGCTGTTAAGCCTGCTCTTGAGGCTGAGGGTGTAAATGTTTACAACATTCTTAACGCTGAGCTCGGTCGTCGTTATGTAACTGACCGCAAGGGTGACCTCTACCTCGGTTACGACGTAACTACTTCTACAGTAGCTGATCAGCTTGTTGCTAACGCTGCAGGTCGTTCACTCAAGTTCGACGCTAAGCAGAACTCAGCTGCTCTCTTCCAGTTCGCTGCAGATTACAAGTCATACAAGGAGAAGACTGTAAATCAGGTAACTGATATGGAGCTTACAAAGCCATGGACTGCTATCGGTAGCTCATGGAATGAGAGATTCGAGGGTACATACAACGGTAACAACAAGACTATCTCTAAGTTGAACGTTGTAGAGTACAGCACAACTCCTTCAGGTCTGTTCGGTTGGGTACTTGGTACTCTTAAGAACATTAAGGTTACTGACGCTAACATTAGCGGTTGCCACTATGCTGGTGCTGTAGCATCTGTACTGTTCGGTACAGTTGAGGGTTGTGAGGTTAGCAACACAACAATCGTATTGCTCCCTGAGTTCGTAACTGGTGTATTCGACAATGGTGACAAGGCTGGTGCTCTCGTGGGTTACCTCGCTGACAACGGCATTGGTGCAGATAAGGTTATTAACAACAAGGTTTCTGGCGTTAACGTTAAGGGATACCGTGAGGTAGCTGGCCTCGTTGGTCGCGCTAACACTATCGATGAGATGTCTGGTAACGTAGTTGAGAATTGCGAGATCGTCCTTGACCAGATGATCGCAGGTTCTTATGTTGATACTAAGGACTACTTCAGCACAATCGGTACATTGATCGGTCGTCTTGACGATAACACTATTGCAAACATTACTAACAACACTGTTACTAATGTTAACCTCAACACTGTTGACGCTAAGGGTGTAGAGGCTAAGATTGAGAACCCTAAGGAGGTTGGTCTTAACGAGTAATCCCAAAGGTTTATAAAAAAGGTGCGACAGGCAAAAGCTTGTCGCACTTTTTTTTGTTCACAGTATGAACTGTTTATCACATTTATTCACCAAAACATCATCCCTATTCCTCCGACGACCACACACAAACAAAAAAAAGAGAACTCATAAGAGTTCTCTTTTCGTGGTGCCACCGGGATTCGAACCAGGGACACAAGGATTTTCAGTCCTTTGCTCTACCAACTGAGCTATGGCACCATCGGCATCATTTCTGATTGCGAGTGCAAAGGTAGGCAAAATTTTGTTACTTCCAAACTTTTTCAAAGAAAAATTCTATTTTTTTACTATCTTTGTAGCGGTTTTAACAAAATAGTTTGATTTTAGCATGATTTTAACGTGGATTTTGCTCATCATCGGCTTTGTAATGATTACATCTGGAGCTACTTGGCTTACGAATGGTTCGGCTGCAATTGCGCAGAGGCTGAAAATGAGTGAGTATATCATCGGAATGACCATTGTCGCCGTAGGCACATCATTGCCCGAGCTTACCGTTAGCGTAGCATCTACATTTGCTGGCAGTGCCGACATGGCAATCGGAAACATTGTAGGTTCAAATATATTCAACATCCTCTTTATACTTGGAATTTGCGCACTAATCAAGCCGGTATCCTTTACAAAGAACAACCTTAGAGTAGACATTTGGCTCTGTCTTGCCGTATCGCTTGCATTGGTGGCAATGCTTTGGGGTGGTAAGCTCTCACGAATTGAGGGCATAGTTATGGTGTTGTGCTATATCGCAGTGATTATCTTCTCAATCAAATCGGGCAACAAGGAGCAAGGCGTGCAGGAGGACGAGCCTCAAGAAAGTAGCAATTTCTCTTGGATAAAGTCGCTACTATTAGTCGCATTGGGTTTAGTGGCATTAGTATACGGCGCTGATTTAACACTGGACTCGGCAATCACAGTTGCTCGTAGTTTAGGAATCAGCGAACGAGTAATAGGTATCACGCTCCTTGCGGGTGGAACATCACTGCCAGAGCTTGCGGCAAGTTTAGTTGCGGTATCAAAGGGGCACGGAGCATTAGCATTGGGCAATGTGATAGGCTCAAATATCGCAAATATACTGCTCATTTTAGGCTCTTGTGCGACAATTACCCCACTGGCTATGGGTAGCATTACATATATTGACCTTGGGGTATTCTTTGGTGCAGCGGTGCTACTTGCAATATCGGCAAAGGTATTTGGTCACCGTGTAATTACACGCATGGAGGCTGTGGCATTCCTTGCCGCCTATGTATTATATATATGGTACTTAATCGACTAACAATATGAATTACGCTCACATAAACGCTCTATTACACCGCGAGGTTATCCCTGCGATTGGTTGCACAGAGCCTATAGCTGTCTCTCTCTGCGTAGCTAAGGCGTGCGAGACATTAGGAACTCTACCTAAGCGAATAAAGGTACTCCTAAGCCCTAACATCTACAAAAATGCCATGGGTGTAGGTATTCCTAACACCGGCATGACTGGTCTGCCTATCGCAGTAGCTCTTGGTGCTGTGGCGGGCAAGTCTGAGTACGAGTTGCAGGTGCTTAAAGATGCAGATAGCTGCGCCGTTGAGCGTGCAAAGAGCTACCTTGAGAGTGCAGAGATAAAGATTGACATTGACCGCCAGACCAACCAGATGCTCTATATCTGCGTAGAGGCATGGAGCGATAATGATAGCGCCAAAGCCATTATCGAGGGCACACACACCAACTTTACAGAGGTGAGTCGCAATGGTGAGGTTATCCTTACTAAGTGCTCTGAGGGTGGTGATAACACCACAGAGCAGAGCGAGCCAACACTAACCCTTCGAGATGTCTACGAATATGCCACAACAGTCGATTTAAGTGAGATTATGTGGCTCAAGGAGGCTGAGAAGATGAACATTGGCGCTGCAGAGGTATCATTTACGGGCGACTATGGTCATGGACTGGGTCGTCTGATGCATACAACAGCAAAAGAGAGCATCTTTGGTGATACACTCTTCACAAAGATTCTATCCTATACCAGCGGTGCATGTGATGCTCGTATGAGCGGCGCCATGGTGCCGGTAATGAGCAACTCTGGCAGCGGAAATCAGGGTATCTCGGCAACAGTTCCTGTTGTTGTCTTTGGAAGAGAGAAGGGGGTAAGCGAGGAGAAGCTGCTACGTGCGCTAGCATTGAGCCATCTGACTGTAGTGTACATCAAGCAGAGCCTGGGTCGTCTATCAGCACTATGTGGATGTGTTGTGGCAGCAACAGGTTCAAGCTGCGGAATAACATACCTAATGGGCGGAGAGTTTAATGAGGTATGCTTTGCTGTAAAGAATATGGTAGCAAACCTTACAGGTATGATTTGCGACGGTGCGAAGCCAAGCTGCTCGCTTAAGGTTACAAGTGGAGTATCCACGGCTGTACTGTCGGCAGTACTTGCCATAGAGCAGCGATATACAACCTCGCTGGAGGGTATTATTGATGACAACGTAGACAAGTGCATCGCCAACCTTACAAACATCGGCCGCAACGGTATGCGTGAGACAGACAAGCTGATTCTTGAAATAATGACTAATAAATAATGAAGACTACCCTACTATTAATCTTCTCGCTCTTTGTATTAAGCACAACGGCACAGAGTGCTAAGGAGATCGCAGGTTTTGACAAAGATTACAAGTTTGAGCTCTACCGCCCATACCCTGCTGAAAACCGCGACAAGAGCCTAACAAAGGCTCCAAAGGGCTACAAGCCATTCTATATGAGCCATCTTGCTCGCCACGGCTCACGTTGGCACTCAGGCTTTAATACCTATACCTATCCGTTGCAGATTCTCACTGCAGCCGAGAAGTCAGGTGAGCTCACAGAGCTCGGTAAGCGTTATCTTACAGACCTTCGCATCATTGTTGCCGATGCTGAGAATCGTGACGGAGAGCTATCTCCACTCGGTTTTGAGCAGCATCGCTCCGTAGCTGAACGTATGGTTGAAAATTTCCCAGAGATTTTCCACAAGAACTGCTACATAGACGCTCGCTCTACGACTGTTCAGCGATGTATCCTAAGCATGGCGTCGGCAGTACGTCAGATTTCAAGAATGGTACCTACATCCGAGATACGTATGGAGTCGAGCGATGATAATGGCTACTTGAAGGCATACACAGGTCTTAACTCTGTAAAGCAGGATGCGCGTGGGCTGAGTGACTCGCTACACTACGCCTATATGCCAGATATTAATCCTTTCTTAAATCGTATTTTCACCAAGCCACAGCAAGGTGTTGACCATAAGAAGTTTGCCCACTATTCATTCCTCATGGGTGGTATTCTCGGTTCTACACCGCTCGCAGCAGTGCCAAATCTTGACTACATCTTTACCGAGGAGGAGAGAGCTGGTATGTGGCGTGCATCAAACATACGCCGCTACGCCCTAACTGGCCCATCAAAGCCTTTTGGCAAGGTGATTATGTCGGGCATATACCCATTTGTTGAGAACGTTATCTCTACAGCCGACAGAGCTATTGCTAAGGGTGACGAGCAGGCAACACTACGCTTTGCACACGACGTGACTGTTATACCATTTGCATATATCCTGGGCATTAAGTGCGCTAATACCGTTACCGACGACTGGGCAAATATCAGCTACAAGTGGCGTATCAACGAAGTGACCCCTATGGGCGCAAATATTCAGATGATATTCTATCGCAGTAAAAAGAGTGACGACATATTGGTCAAGATTTTGCATAACGAGCGTGAGCAGATTCTTGATAGCAGCGTTGCTACACCTGTTCAGAGTGTCTATTACCGTTGGAGTGATATTCGTAAGCACCTGCTTTCACAGATTCAGTAAAAAAAGTTGTGAGTAACTGCAATATTTTTTGAGAATAACCCTCTATATAGTAAACAGACAAAACTAATAGAGAATTATGTTACTCACAATTTCACTGATGATTCTAGCCTATATGATTATGGGCAAGAATATTAAACCACTCCTTGCGAAGGTAAAAAACATTGATTGGCGCCTAAAAATAGAGGAGCTCTCTGCAAAGATTCGTCCATGGGCATTCAAGGTTGGTCGTACAGCTGCACGCCCACTGCTACAATGTTTTTACGTGCTGACAGATAGCAAAACCTCAACTCTTGACAAAGTGCTTATCTATGCAGCCATTGCCTATACTATTCTGCCAATGGACTTGATACCTCGCGTGGTCTACAAATTCATGGGTATTCTGGATGACGGTCTGGCTTTGCTATACGTCTATCGCAAAATCAAGGATAAGATTACCCCGGAGATCAACGACAAAGTTGACTCTACCCTCAACGATTGGTTTGGCACAGCGCCACAAGTTGCATAAAGCAGATCAAACAATCAGGGCTGAAATTTATGAGAATTTCAGCCCTGATTGTTTTGCGATATGAACTTCTACATACCTCCGCTTTGTTGTTGGCTCGTTCCGCCAATCTCCTCGGTTGTATTGTCCGCCTTCCGTCGTGTTCGCTTAACATAGATACCCTGCTTACCAAAGCGATAGGATACCGAGAAGCGGATAGAGCGCGTGATATTCGTCGCAACAAGAGTTTGTAAATATGTCGGCGCACTCATCAGTAACTCGTGCTTCATGTTCTTGCTATGTGGATTCTGCACCGAAACAGAGAGTTCCAGCTTATCTTTGAGCAGTTTCTGACCAAGTCTGGCAGAGGTTGTAAGGAACCAATTCTGGGCCACCATAGTCTGCTGCGGCTGCATCTTTGCGCAGTATTCACTCAGGGTTAGGCGTGCACCCTTCCAAAGGGCAATTGTAGCATTCACGCTCTCCGAGAAAGCCCAGCCCGCAACACCAACATTCTCTGACGGAATACCATCCTCAAAGTATCCTACACGAAAATCTGCTGCAAGTTGCAGTTTCTGCGACGGACGATAAGAGAGCGAAGTTTGCAGTGCATAGGCGCGGTTACGACCGTGGTTGAGATAGGTGCTGTTGATTAGTCCATCTTTATCTACAAACTGATACGGCGCCACGCGGTTGTTCGAGAACATTGTCATAATCTCTGGCGATACGGTCCACTTGTTATTCATCCAGGCATACTTGAGCCTTACGCTGTGGTTTACTCCAGTCTTAAGGTCTGGATTTCCATAGCTACGCGAGAGTGAAGTTTCTGTAACATAGGGCGAGAGTGACTGGATACCAGGGCGAGAGAGTCGCTCAGAGTATGATAGCGAGAGGCTGTGCGCCTGCTTAATCTTGTACGAAATTGAGAGATACGGCACAACGTTTATCAGCACACTGCTATACTTCTCTGTCTTATCCATCACACTCTTTGAGTCGTACCATGCACCCTCCAGTCGAGCACCTGCACGGGCAGTAAGGCTCTTATGGTTAAAGGCATAACCTGCATATATTGCCGCGATATTCTTTGTTAGTGTTGTTGTAGAGGCAAGAGCCGATGTTGTTCCTGACTGCTCAAGCGAGCTATACTCAACCGTATGCTTCGCACCCGCCTCAAGCGAGTGCTTGCCCCACTTATTATTATAGTCCGCCTGCAGAACATTCTCAAAACCCTTGTTTAGCGAAACAGTAGAGTAGAGTAAAGATGTGCCGTCAGGGTAAAAAGTATCCTCATTGCTGATATTTTCGGTCGGCGGAGTTACAGAGAAGTACTCCGAAACGGTAAGGCTATGACCCTCCTTGCCGGCAAAAGTATGCTCGTATGCGGCAAGCAAATCCACACCCTTCCAGCGGTTCTTGTTGAACTCATTGGCTGTATAGCTGCTAAGCAGATTATCCTCCGCACCCAAATAAGAGGTATTATTTACTCTCGTGGAGTTCCAATTACCAAACCAACAGCTTGCCTCTACGGTCAGCAAATTGAGTGTATCAATCTGATAACCCATACTAAGGTTTGCATAGAGGTTTTTGCCACCCCACCCCTGCTCGGAGAGCTGCTTGAGCTTTGAGTATGGTGCATCATCATTGAGATTCTCCATCGTAATATCGTAATAACCCGTAGGGTCGTTGTCGTTATCGCTACCTCCCATATATAGGCCACCCGAAAGGGAAAATTTATCTTTCTGAATATTGAAATTACTTGACAACTGACCTGAATAGTTACGATTAAACGAATTGCTACCTGCAAGGCTAACATTTCCGCTATATCCGTCAAAGCGGGTCTTTGAGGTGATGATATTGAGCACACCACCCGCACCCTCGGCGTCGTATTTCATTGACGGATTGGTAATTACCTCAATCTTCTTAATAGACGAGGCGGGCATAGACTTGATAATATCGTTAAAGTTACGACCCATCGCTCCAGCTGCACGACCATTAACAAGAATTTTATAGTCGCTCTGACCATTCATCAGCACCTTGCCGTCTGCATCTATCGAGAGCTGCGGTATCTTGCGGATAATCTCCTCAAGTGTGCTCGACTGCGCCTCAGGGTCATCCTCAACGGAGTAGCTGAGCTTCTCCGCGTCGGCAGTAACAATAGGTTTCTGAACTGTCACCGCCACAGCATCTACTGCCACACCTTCAGCAAGCACAACCTCGCCAAGGTCTATCGGCTTGCCCACAGCCGACATCTTACGCTTCTCGCTCTGATAGCCTACAGCAGAGATTTCAACGGTATAGTCGCCATCCTTTGCTACAGTGAGCTCAAAGCGACCATCTGCACCAGCAGCCACAGCAGTTACGACCTTACCCTGCTGCTCTGCCGCCACAGTTGCATAACCTACCGCCTTGCTCTGGCTATCCTTAACCAGACCACGAACAATGCTCTCTGCCGATGCACTTAGCACCAGCAGAGAACACAACATCATTAAACCTAACCTTTTCATACTTTTATGAAGTTTTATTTTCTGTTTCTGATGCAAAGGTAGTAATTTTTAGCTACTATGCAACACAAAGTAGTGTTTTTTTTTGATTTGTAGGTAAAAAATATTACCACAGGCATATCTACCTATATTTAATAAACGCGTAAAAGTGTAGGATATTACTCGCCCCAGGTAAAATGTGGAGCAGAGATACCAAGAAGAGTGACTATTCGCTCTGTAACGGTGAGGCATAGAGCCTCAATACTCTCAGGGCGCGAGTAGAAGGATGGTGCGGCTGGAAGTATGACTGCACCTGCCTCGGTGAGGACGGTCATATTTCTAAGGTGGATAAGCGAGAGTGGTGTCTCTCTAACGACCACAATAAGTCGTCTACGCTCCTTGAGCATCACATCGGCAGCGCGCTCAATAAGGCTCTGCGACACCCCCGATGCAATTCTGCCGACAGTGCCCACGCTTGATGGCACGATAACCATTGCATCCCAAGATGCTGAGCCGCTGGCAGGAGCGGCAAAGAGGTCGTCATTACGGTAAAGTGTAATCTTTTCACTCTCTGGGAGCGACACTCCCTCGGTTGCAACTACGGCCTCGGCATTAGCACTATAGATAAGTGCAATACGCTCAACATCCTTACAACCAATAAGTTGCTCAAGCAGTTGGCGAGCATATATGGCTCCACTGGCAGCGGTAATAGCGACGACGACTTTCATAGTTTACAACTCTATAATTTTACACTTCAGCCCCATCTGTTGCACAAGCCTGAGCGTGCGAGGCAGTGCATAGCTCATATTCTTAAATGCCTTCTCCGAATCATGGAACACAACTATAGAGCCGGCAGTAATATAATCAGTAACATTTTTCAGACACTTCTCTGGCGATAGAGCTCGATTATAGTCACGAGAGACAATATCCCACATCACAATCTTATACTTCTTAGCCACAGCCCTCATCTGCGAAGGGGTTACGCGAGCATAAGGTGGGCGGAAGAGCTCCGAATGGATAAAGTCGCCCGCAAAATCGACATCCTCAAGGTATCTTTCAAGGGACATACCCCACCCCTTTTGGTGAGAGTAGGTGTGGTTTCCGACCTTATGACCTGCATCCAAAATCTTCTGATATAGGTCAGGGTACATCTCAACATTCTTACCAAGCACAAAGAAGGTCGCCTTAGCATTATATCGCTTAAGTGTAGAGAGAATCCACTCAGTGACGCCTGGAGTAGGTCCATCGTCAAAAGTCAAATAGACGCCATTTTCATCTTCAATCTCCCAAATAAGTTCGGGCATTAGACGTCTTATAAACTTTGGTGGTTTAATCTTCATAAGTGCAAATGTAGTCAATAATTTTGAATTTGCACAAATAATGTATATTTTTGTAGAAACATTGTCATTTTATTATTATGAAAGCTATAGCAAAAGTCGCAGCATTACTGCTCATTATCCTCTCGGCTGTTGGTTGCCGTGAGATTAATACCCTCACCGACCAGAATAAAAAACCTATTCAGGGAGGCGCCTACGAGGTGCTTGTTGTCTGCAATAATAGTGAGTGGGAGGGTAAACTTGGCAGTAAACTGCGCGAGCTACTTGAGCAACCAGTAGAGATGCTCAACCAAAACGAGCCGATGTTTAACGTTCTCCGCGTTAGCGCTAACGACTTCCGACACCTACTTATTCAGCACCGTAACATCCTCAAGGTTGTTATCTCAGATAAGGTAACTCAGGCGCAGATTGTGGCACAGTACGACGTTGACGCTGCACCGCAGATAGTGCTCACATTCCAGGCTCCTACGCAGCAGGCGGCTCTTGAGTATCTAAATACAAATGGTGATGCGTTGGTAAAAGTTCTTGAGATTGCCGAGCGTAACCGCACCATTGCCTATGCCGAGAAGCACAATGTAAAGGTACTTAACGACCTGTTGCACAATGAGTTTGATATTGACGTGCGTATTCCTAAGGGTTATGAGCTCCGTTCACAAAGTCAAGACTTTCTTTGGGCATCGTATGAGTTCCCAACAGCCAGCCAGGGCTTTTTCTGCTATAGCTACCCATATCATGGTAAGGGCAGCCTTACGGCAGACTACCTTGTAGCTATGCGCAACAACTTTGCTAAGCGTATTCCGGGACCAAGTGACGGCTCATACATGATTACCGTTGAGCAGATTCCCGATGCAGACGGCAACTACAAGCCATTCCGTCCACTCTATCGCTCTGTTGTAGTGAATGGCAAGGAGTGGATTGAGATGCGCGGTTTCTGGGATGTTGCAAATGACTATATGGGTGGTCCATTTGTCAGCTATACAACAATCAACGACGCTACAAATGAGGTATTTACCATCGACTGCTACGTTCACAGCCCTAAGTATGGCAAGCGCAACTTTATCCGTCCGTTGGAGCACCTTGTATATCTAATTTCATTCCCAAAGAGTGTTGAGCAACCAAAATAGCAGACCTTACGACTATCTAATCGTTGGTGCAGGGCTTTACGGTTCTGTGGTGGCTTATCGTGCACTGAGGGCTGGTAAGAGGGTCAAAGTTATTGACCGCCGAGGGCATACTGGAGGCAACCTCTACTGTCAAGATATTGACGGCGTAGCAGTTCACCGCTACGGTCCACATATATTCCACACCTCAGACGCTGAAGTGTGGAGGTGGGTGAACTCAATTGTGGAGTTTGTGCCATACATCAACTCCCCCGTTGCTTTCTATCGTGGCAAGATTTACAATCTGCCATTCAACATGAACACCTTCAACCAGCTTTGGGGCGTAACCACCCCTGAGCAGGCAATGGCAAAGATAACGGAGCAACGTGCTGAGCACGGCGTTGAGAATCCTCAAAATCTTGAGCAACAGGCAATTTCACTCGTCGGAATAGACATTTATAACACCCTTATTAAGGGATATACCGAAAAGCAGTGGGGCAGAGAGTGCTGCGACCTTCCGGCAGAAATTATACGCCGTCTACCCGTAAGGTTTACTTTCAACAACAACTACTTTAACGACACCTATCAGGGCATTCCTCGTGGAGGATACAACGCCTTTATAGACAAGCTGTTGCAGGGTGCTGATGTAGAGCTAAATTGCGACTTCTTTGACAAGCGCGAGCACTACTGCTCTCTTGCCGAGAAGATTGTCTACACAGGCGAGTTGGACTGCTATTTTGACTACTGCTTTGGTGCGCTGGAGTATCGCACACTCCGCTTTGAGGACGAGCGTATTGAGAAGAGTAACTATCAGGGTGTGGCGGTTATGAACTTTACCGACACAACTCCCGCCTACACCCGCATTATTGAGCATCGTCACTTTGACAGCAGTTGCAGCGCAGACCACACCATCATCACTCGAGAGTATCCTGCTGAATGGAGTGCCGGCAGCGAGCCATACTACCCTATTGGCGACAGCCACAACAGCGCTCTTGCAGATAGGTATAGAGCTTTAGCAGCTCAGTGCAGTAATGTTATCTTTGGCGGACGACTTGCCGAGTACCGTTACTACGACATGCACCACATTGTAAAACGAGCATTAGAGGTTGAACTATGAATATAGAACTAATTGTTATCGGCAAGACCGATTCTAAAGAGATTACTGCGTTGGTAGATATGTACACTAAGCGCATCAACTTCTACAACCGCTTTACAATCACCTACATACCCGATATTCGCAACAACAAATCCCTAACTGAGGCGCAGCAAAAAACTGCCGAAGGAGAGGCTATTCTAAGACTCATAGAGCCTTCAGACCGCGTAGTATTGCTTGACGAAAAGGGGGCTGAATTTCGCTCTGTAGAGTATGCTGACTGGCTACAGAAGAGGATGAACAGTGGGGTGAAACGACTTGTATTTGTTATCGGAGGACCTTATGGATTCTCCGAGGCGGTGTATGGTCGTGCAAACGAGAAAATTTCACTCTCAAAGATGACCTTCTCGCACCAAATTATCCGCGCAATTTTTACAGAACAGCTCTACCGCGCATATACAATTCTGCGCGGCGAGCCATATCATCACGAGTAGTTGTTATTCTGCTGTCAGCTCTCGTATAATCTCTTGCATCTGAATATACTGACTCTCCATGCTCTGCAATAAGCGATACTGAGCATGCGTACGAACAAGATTATGGTCTGCAGAGATGGTCTTATAGTACTTATCGCCATCAATGTAATCCATCAAAAATCGTAGCACCTGCTCGTAAGTGATGTATAGCGCCGAGAAGGCAAGCCACTCTTTTTCACTATCAGTAAGGCTACTTTTTCGCTCCGAGAGATAACCCTCAGCATAGGCTCGGAAAATGTCAATATTCATACTAACCCTATCCAAATCCCTATCATCCTCAGCGCCTGTATTTGTGTATGAACGGATAGCGTCGCCAAAGTCATTGAGCGAGGTAGAGCTCATAACGGTATCAAGGTCAATAGCACAGAGCACCTGGTCACTCTCTGCATCAAAGAGGATATTGCTCAGCTTGGTATCATTATGCGTTACGCGCGTAGGGATAGTTCCATCCTCAACAAGAGCCCAGAAGGCGAGCATCTTCTCACGACGTGAGGCTATCCAGCTAATCTCCTCAGCAAGTTCTGCCACACGTCCAGCCGCATCGGCAGCTACCGATGCATCCCACTGCTCAAAGCGGTAGCGGATGTTGTGAAATCCCTTAATCGTCTCATGTAGAGGGGTTGTGAAGTCCGATAGCTGACTCTGAAAAAGGCCTATACCTTTACCTCCCTGATAGGCCAACTCAAGAGTATCAGCACGCTCGTAACTCTTTGAGCCGGCAATAAATAGACAAGCCGCCCAGAAATTATCATCTACCTGAGCATACAGTTTTCCATCTCGTGCAGGTGTGATTGTAAGTGTATGGCGCAATGGGTCAGCAACCTTACCCTTAATATGTGCTGTTACAGCAGCGATATTATCCATCATCTTCGGCACATCGGGGAAGATATTGTGATTTTTACGCTGCAAGATATAGTTAGGACTATTACCGACAGTAGTCACAACATATGTGTCGTTAATAAAACCCTCACCAAGAGGGGTTACGCTCTCAATTTCGCCCTCAAAGGCAAAGAGAGAGGCTATCTGAAGAAGTTTCTCGTTATTCATATTTAGCAATTAGTGTTCCGAAATATTCAGGACAATGAAAGTTTGGTGTATCAAGGAATATAGGCGACCAGCTAAGGAAGTGCGGCTGAAGCAGCTTGTCGCCACATTTATAGAGGTTTACCCTCAACTCTGGCGGCATAGACTCCACACCCAACAGAGAGAATGGTATCTGCAGAGCAACCCTCCACGTGGTCTGCTTACGAATATCTATCGGCTCATGCTCAAAGTGGCAGAAACGGCGCACCTTACCGAGCATCTCGCTGCTAAAGTGCACAGCCTTACTACGCGACAAACGAAATGCTGCAAGCAGAGTACCAATAGCATTAACCTCAAAGTTATAGTACCCCTCCCCCGTAGGGTTGTCGATAAAGAGCTCTACACAGCTATCCTCCCACACCCTACCATTATCACTCATCTCCACAGCGCAGACATGCTCCTCAACAACATCAAAGGCGACAGCAAGCACCTTATCGCTAAAAGCCATAAAACCACTAACAATAGGGGTGTATGGGTATTGTTCAAACCAGTTTGCAAACTTCACATCTAGATATATACCCTTCTCATACATTGCGCTGAAAAAGCTCTGCTCATCCATACTCTCTAGCGATGGAATGTAAGGTATATACTCTCTATTTATACCACTTATGCTACTCATATTACCAAACTATTTGATTTTTACCGATACTTGCTAAATATTCATTCGCCCTTGAGAAGTGACGGCAGCCGAAAAATCCACGATAAGAAGATAGTGGCGACGGGTGTACACTCTTAAGAATCAGATTGTTATTTGGGTCGGCAATAGCACCCTTTTTCTGTGCATAACTACCCCAAAGCATATAGACAACACCCTGCTTACGGGTAGCAATTGCCCTTACAACTGCATCGGTAAACTGCTCCCAACCTCGCCCTGCGTGCGATGCCGCCTGATGTGCCCTAACGGTAAGCACAGCATTTAGTAGAAGCACCCCCTGCTCGGCCCAGCGGTCAAGGTTTCCACTTGTAGGAATAGGTGCACCAGTATCTGTATTCACCTCCTTAAAGATATTCTGCAACGATGGCGGGAATGGCACACCATCCCCCACAGAGAAGCAGAGTCCATTTGCCTGACCAACTCCATGATATGGGTCTTGACCAATAATTACAACTTTCAGACTCTCAAAAGGGCACTTATCAAAGGCGCGGAAGATATCGCGACCCTTAGGAAACACCTCCCCCGAAGCATACTCTGCACGTACAAAATCTGTCAGTTGCTCAAAATAGGGCTTATTAAACTCCTCCGCAAGAATCTGTTTCCAATCTTCTGCTATGCGAACATCCATAGTTTAGACAAATAAATTTGCACGAAGATACTAAAAAAATTGCAATTTCAAAATAGAAAATTTTGATTTTTTTATTACCTTTGTACAATTGTAGAGAATAGAAAAGAGTGCATTTATGAGAAAATTTACAACATTTACGCTTCTACTCTTTGTCTGGTTTGGCGCTGTATCAAGCAACTCAAAGGTATGGAAGTCTTTGAAAAAGGATATCAACATCTTTGTCATCAGCGATTCTGGTAGAAATGGATACTACGATCAGAAGCCAATTGCCGAGGTTATGGGACAAATGGCAGAGAAGATATCCCCACGTTGTGTAGTCGCCACGGGCGATGTTCACCACTTTGACGGTATACAGAGTGTGCAGGATCCTCTTTGGATGACAAACTACGAGCTTATATACAGCCATCCGAAGTTGATGATTCCGTGGTTACCAATATTGGGTAATCACGAGTATCGTGGCAATACCAAGGCAGTTATTGAGTATTCTGATATCAGCCGTCGCTGGTGTATGCCAGACCGTTACTATACAGAGGTCTATAAAGTTAAGGGTGCTACTCTCCGCATTGTAATGATAGACACCACACCAATAATTGAGCAATACCGCCGCAGCAAAGACTCTAACTATGCTTCTGTTGCAAAGCAGGACTACAACGAGCAGTTAGAGTGGCTTAATACTGTACTTAGCAGCGCAACTGAGGATTGGATTATTGTTGTCGGTCACCACCCGATATATGCAGATACGGGTAAGAGTAAGAAGGAGCGCCGAGATATGCAGAACCGTGTAGGAGAGACTCTTCGCCGATATGAGGATAAGGTAGATCTATACATCTGCGGACATATCCACAACTTCCAGCATATCCGAAGGAGCGACTGCAAGATAGACTATATCGTAAACTCATCCGCAGCACGAGGTCGTAGTGTAAAGGCTATTGAGGGCACTAAATTCTGTAGCCCCGTACCAGGCTTCTCGGTGCTTGCTGCAGATAAAAAGAGCCTCTGCCTGCA